>DATGKG010000191.1:0-4180 GCA_035294805.1 Binataceae bacterium (SeqCode)
CTGGGAAGTGATGCTCCTGCCGATGTACTTCCTGATCGGCATCTGGGGCGGTCCGCGCCGCGAGTATGCCGCGATCAAGTTCTTTCTCTACACGCTGCTCGGCTCCGTGCTGATCCTGCTAGCGATGCTGGGGCTGTACTACTACGGCAGTACGCCGACGTTTGACATGACGGTGCTGGCCGCCAACGCCGGCAACTACACGATGAGCTTTCAGCGCTGGGCGTGGCTCGCGCTCTTCATCGGATTTGCGATCAAGATTCCCGCGTTCCCGTTCCATACATGGCTGCCCGATGCGCACGTCGAAGCGCCTACCGCGATCAGCGTCATCCTGGCGGGCGTGCTGCTGAAGATGGGGACCTACGGCATCCTGCGCGTGAACTACGCGATTCTTCCGGCGGCCAGTCACGATCTGGCGTGGCTGTTCCTCGGCGTGATCGGCACGATCAACATCGTATATGGCGCTATGTGCGCGATGGCGCAGACCGACTACAAGAAGCTCATCGCGTATTCGTCAGTCAGCCACATGGGTTACGTGATGCTGGGGATGGCGTCGTTCACTGCGGCCGGCATCAACGGCGCGGTGCTGCAGATGTTCAACCACGGCACCATCACCGCGATGCTCTTCCTTTTGGTCGGCGTGATTTACGACCGCGCGCATCATCGCGAGATCAACGGCTTCGGCGGGCTGGCGCAGCAGATGCCGGTGTATGCAGGATTCACCGCATTCGCATTCTTCGCGGGCCTCGGACTGCCGGCCCTGTCGGCATTCATTTCGGAAGTTCTGGTGCTGCTCGGCGCGTGGCAGTTACATCCGATCATGACGGTCTTCGGCGCCGCGACCGCGATCCTCACCGCGGGCTATCTGCTGTGGACCTACCAGCGCATCTACCTCGGGCCGCTCAACGAGAAGTATAATGCCCTTCCCGATATGGATTTCCGCGAGATCGGGATGCTGGTCCCGCTGGCCGTCATCGTGATCATCCTCGGATGGTATCCGCAGGCGATCCTGAACCTGCTCAACACCTCGCTGGTGCATCTGAATCAGGTTGTGCTGAACACGCCGGCCGCTGCCGCAGCCGCCGTCGCGTTGGTGCACTAGCAGATGGACCTCGGAAATTTCGCGAGCCTGAGGTTCTTCGTGCCCGAGCTGCTGCTCGCCGGCGGCGTGCTGCTGCTGATCGTGCTCGATCTGCTGATGCCTCGGAAAAGCGTACTCGGCGATCTCGCGCTCATCCTCGCGGCCGGTGCGCTGCTGCTGGTCGCGCTGGAGCCGGCGCAAGCGGCGGGCGGCGCATGGCTCTTTCATCGGATGCTGGTGAGCGATTCGTTCGCGATTTTTTTCCGCGCGCTGATCGCGCTCGCGGCGGTGATTGCGGTGTGGATGTCGATCGGCTCCAAGGAAGCGCAAAGCTGCGACCAGGGCGAGTATTACGCGATCCTGCTGGCGAGCACCTTCGCGATGTTCCTGATGGCGGAATCCGCCAACCTGCTGATGGCGTATCTGTCGCTCGAGTTCGTCAGCCTCACCTCGTACATCCTGACCGGATTTCTCCGCCACAATCGCCGCTCGCAGGAGGCCGCGCTGAAGTATCTCATCTACGGCGGCGTCGCGTCCGGCACGATGATTTACGGGATGAGCTGGATTTTCGGTATCGCCGGCTCGATGGATTTCGTCACGATAAACAAGGCGCTGTTCGCCGGCGGCCACGCGCCTGCGCTCGCGGTCTACATCTCGCTGGTGCTGATTCTTGCGGGCATGGGATACAAGGTCGCGTCGGTCCCGTTTCATATGTGGGCGCCCGACGTCTATACCGGCGCGCCGATTCCGATCACGACATTTCTCGCGATTGGATCGAAGGCCGCGGGCTTTGCGCTGCTGGTGCGATTTTTCTTCCCTGCGATTTCGCACCTCACTACCACCGGCAACTGGGAGGCGCTGAGCGGCGTCGACTGGCCGCAACTGCTCCTTGTCGTATGCATCATCACGATGTCGCTCGGGAACCTTGCCGCGTTGCAGCAGACCAACATGAAGCGGCTGCTCGCGTACTCGAGCATCGCGCAGGCTGGTTACGCGCTGATGGGATTCGTGGTGCTCTCGAACGACGGCATCCGCGCGATGATGTTCTACCTGGTCGCGTACTATTTGATGGATGCGGGCGCGTTCCTCGTCGTGATGATCGTCGCGAACGAAACCGGCAGCGAGGAAGTCGACGCGTATCGCGGGCTGGCTTGGCGCGGCGGAATAGTGCCGGCACTCGCGCTGATGATTTTCCTCTTCTCACTTACCGGAATCCCGCTGACGATCGGCTTCATCGGCAAGTTCTATCTCTTCGCGGCGGTGATTAAACGGCAGTTCTACGTGCTCGCGGTCATCGGTGTCCTGAATTCGGTGGTCGCGCTCTTTTACTATCTGAAGCCGATCCGCAAGATGTTCCTCGAACAGCCGACCGGCGACGAGCCGCCCTTCCGGATGGAGGCGTGGAACTACGGCCTGATGGGCGTGCTGGCCGGCGCGACCATCGTGCTGGGAATCTACTGGAGCCCTCTTATCGCGTTCGCGAACCGCTCGTTACATTTCTTCGTCGGCGCCTGACGGAAATCCCGTTTTCGCTGTTCGTTGTAGTTGCCCGACATCGTCAAGCGGCCAACCCATATCGTCGCAGTGATAGGCATCGCGTCGAATTATTTACTGCCACGGTCCGTCTATCTATGCATACCCGGCGGCATCAGCCTTGCTGATCGTATTGCTGTCGAACTTCCTCAAGGAGGCCCTTCAATCATGAAATCCAATCGACTTTTCGCCACCGGTGCTCTGCTCGGAGCCATCTCGTTCGCGATGCCGATCTATGCGCACGCGCAGGACAATTCGGTCGAGGGCGGCGCGAAGCAGATGTATCACGGCGCCAAGGCAGACGTGAAAGACGCCGCGATCACCACCAAAATCAAGAGCGCGCTGGATACCGATCCGATTACCAAGAGCTCGACGATTCACGTCGATACTGACCACCGCGTGGTCACGCTGAGTGGCGATGTCGGCAGCATGGCGGTTTCCAATCAGGCGGTGAGAATCGCCCAAAACACGGAACACGTCGAGAGCGTAAACAACAATCTGAGGATTACCGGCAATAGTGGCGCCGGAATGTAAGAGCTTGTAAACCCTCCTCGTAGCGCGCTGCCGCCCTCTCCCGGGCGGCAGCGTTTTTTTGGCTTACCCCAAGCTCGCGAGTTTTTCCATGTGTGCCGCCATGAAGCCCATCGCCTGCTGGACGATCGCAGTCCCGGCGGTCCTCGGGCTTCCACAATTAAATGGAGGCTCGGGATCATACTCCATCGCCAGTTGGGTCAGCTTCGCAGCGTCGTCGCCGCGCAATTTCGCGAGCACCACCAGTCCAAAGTCGATCCCGGCGGTGACGCCTCCTCCCGTGATGCGATTTCTATCGACTACCACGCGCGCGTCGACAGGAATCGCGCCGAACGCACTTAGCCCGTCGCGCGCCGCCCAGTGCGAGGTCGCTTTGTATCCTTTCAAAAGTCCCGCGGCTCCCAGCAGGAGCGAGCCGCTGCAAACGGAAGTTACGTACTTCGATTTGGGACCGCGATCGGCGAGGAACCGAAGCACCTCGGCATCGTTCATAAGTTGATTCTGGCCAAATCCGCCGGGCACGAACAGGACATCGAGCTCGCGTGGGCAGGTCTCGAAGCTGGCGGTCGGCTGTATACCGATGCCGGTGTCGGAACGAATCATCTCGGTCGTCTTCCACACCAGGTGGATGTCTGCAAACCAGGAAAAAACCGTCTGTGGACCGATGAGATCCAGCAGCGTCAGGCCGGGATAGAGCAGCATTCCGATTTGGAGCGGCGGTTGGTCTAGATTCATGATTTTCGTCTCCTTTCCTTCCTTGCGCTGGATCGTTTGGTCTTGCCCGGCATCGCGCGAGTGAGGAGAGCCTCGAATGCGCTCTGCGCGCGCGCATCAGCATCGGCGGAGCGCAGAAAACGATGCGCCGCATGATGGCCGAGGTAGATCGCACATAGCTCCCATACAAATTGTTCGACCTCGAGATCGCTGCGCAGATGTCCAAGACCGACCGCGCGCTCGACCAGTCCGAACAGCGTGTGGCGCCAGGTCGCTTCCATTTCCACAATTTTGTCTCTGACGCGCCCCTCGACGTCGTCGAAC
>DATGKG010000192.1:0-4794 GCA_035294805.1 Binataceae bacterium (SeqCode)
CCATCATAACTGACGTTGTTCAGGTTCGCAGATTCACGCGATCGGATGATACAGAGAGCACTGAAGAACGACGAAACCGATACGCGCGCACACGGAGACACTCATCATGGCATACACGAATATTGCGCTGGAAAAGCGCGACCTGATCGGCACGCTCATCCTCAATCGGCCCGAGAAACTCAACGCGATGACGCCCACCCTGATCGCCGAGATGGGCGAGGCGTTCACAGAAATCGAAAAGGATCGCGACATCAAAGTCGTCGTCGTGCGTGGGGCGGGTCGCGCGTTCTGCACCGGCTACGATCTGACGGTCGGGCTGAGCGACGGGAGCGGGCAGCGCTACACGCTCGACGACGATCAACATTCGTTGCAGCGCTATGTCGAACACTGGCTCCGTCTGCGCGATCTGCCCAAGCCCGTCATCTCGATGGTGCATGGCTACTGCCTCGCGGGAGGTTCGCAGCTCGCGATCTCGACCGACATCATCTTCGTGGCCGAGAACGCGAGCATTGGATTTCCGTCGATACCGGCGGGCGCCGGCTATGTCAGCTCGTTCTGGAACTGGATGGTCGGGCCGCATCGCACCAAATACATGGCGTTCCTGCCGGGCAGTCGCATCAGCGGCAAGGAGGCCGAGGCTATCGGCTTCGCTACGCGCGCGTTTCCGGCCGAGACTCTCGAGCAGGAGACCTACGAATACGCACGCCGGGTTGCGAAGGTTCCCGCGCAGAAGCTGCGGCTGGAGAAACTCGCGATCAACCGCGCGATGGACATCATGGGCTTTCGGACCGCGGTGCTCGCCGGCGCGGAGTTCGATGCGATTTTTCATTTCGGTCCCGGCAACGAGGAGATTCGCGCGATTCAAAAGGAGCGCGGACTGCGCGGCGCGATCCAGTGGTACGAGCAGAAGTAAGCTTCGGGGCACAGGCTTCAGCCTCTGATCCATTGCCGGCCGAAGATTAGTTTTGTAGCTTCGCGCGCATGTACGGACATCCGGCATTCGACCTGTACGAGGCGATCTACACCACCCGCTCGATGCGTCGGCTCAAGCCCGATCCGGTTCCACCCGAGCTCATCGTCAAGGTGATCGAGGCAGCGACGATGGGACCCAGCGGCAGCAATCGTCAGCCTTGGATCTTTATCGTGGTGCGCGAGCAGGAGATGAAGGACTTCGTCGCCGTGCGATACCGCGCGGCATGGGAGCGCTACTTCACGCCTGCCGCGCGCGAGATCGTCGCGAAAGATCCGATGAGCCCGCGCGGCCGTATCCTGCGTTCGGCAAAGTATCTCGCCGAGCATGTGGACGAGGCGCCGGTGCTCATCTTCACCTGCGTTAAGCGCTACAACGATCGCAATCGAGTCGGCCAGCCGATGCAGAACGCGATGTTCCCTGCGATCCAGAACCTATGTCTCGCGGCGCGCGGCTATGGGCTCGGGACGTCGATCACCGGACTGCATATGGCATACGGTGACGAGATCAATGCGAAGCTCGGAGTGCCGAAGGAGTACGCGAACATCGCGCTGATTCCGATGGGTTACCCGAAGGGCCGCTGGGGCCGTCCGGAGCGCAAGCCCGCGCTCTCGGTCACGTTCTGGGAGAAATGGGGCGCACGCAAGGAATCGGTGCCCGAGTCATAGCCCCCGATCAACTCACGGGCCGGCGGTGCGCCATCGCGAGGATCTCGTTGACCTCGCGATTGATCTCCTCCGCAGCTTTCATGATTCGATGTAGCGCCTGATGAATCGCGGCCTTGTCGAGCTGCTTTGGTTTCAACGCCTCGCCGGTCTCGTTGATCTTTTTCATCGTTCGACCTCCGCCTCCCATTCGTGCCGCGCAATCGGACCGTTCTCGCGCAAAACTAGCCGCCACGCCGTTCAACCGCAAGTCGTGATTTGCTTCATTTTGTAGAACTCGCAACAATTGACACTCGGGAAAGGGGGATCTTTCCGATGCCATCGAGGCTGATTCGCGACCGCGCGCGTACTGCGCTGTCCGTCGCCGCACTCATCGCCACATATGTAGTCGCAACGCTCGCGCCGCAGTCGCCTCAGAAGTTGACGGCGCAAGGAAAGAGCAATTGGTGAGCATCTCACGCGAGCAGAGAAACAAGCTGGTCGCGCTGGTCATCGGCACCGCGCTGGTATGCCTCGGATGGATCGCGATCGCGTCGGCGGCTGAAGAGGCATCGCCGCGGATTACAACGCCAGCCGGCGTTATTAATATTGCTTTAGATTTGGTCTTCCTATCGACATAAAGTCGATAGTGTTGGTATGATCGCTCCATTCGACTGACGGCGTTCCGTTCAGACTCAAAGGAACGCGACGACCACGGGAACATCGCCACGGTCTCTCGTACCGTTATCACATCTCACGAATTGAAAATCCCTTGATTCTCTTACATTTAATGGGTTTGTTTTTGCGCTTTCGCATGCCTGCGCGATCACCCCAAAACGACGACGGCGCCCTCAAGGGACGCCGCAACATCATCAATGATAGCACGATTAGACGGGTGGCACGCCGGCACAAATGTCATAGACGCTAGTTGAAAAATCTCTTGATTTCCCTACGCTTAATGGGTTTGTTTTTGCGATTCTGCATCTTTCAGGGCACCGCTTTCGAGGTTCTTCGCAAAACGCTCGGGACCACTTCGCGGCGTTCGCCGCGAAGTGGGTTGGTTTTTGGATTACCTCGCGTACGGCACCAATGACGCCCGAATCGCGCGCTGGAAGGCCCACTGCCGGATGTGATTGACCTGCTCCTTCATCGCACGCGCCAACGGAACCGCGCCCGCCGCGCCGTCTACCAGGTCGTCCTCGGTCAGCTCGCGTTCCTTGATGCGCGCCCGGGTCAGGGCCGATACCACGCACTGCTCGATCTCCGCGCCGGTCCAGTCGCGCGTCGATTCCAGCAGTTGCGCGAAGTTGAACTTGGATGAATCGACGCCGCGCCGCGCGAGGTGAATTTTGAAAATCGCCTCGCGCTCCTCATCGTGGGGTAGGTCGACGAAAAAGACCTCATCGAAGCGTCCTTTACGAATCATTTCCGCCGGCAGCAAATCGATGCGATTGGCGGTCGCGGCCACGAACAGCCCAGGCGCCTTGTCCTGCATCCAGGTCAGGAAGAACGCAAAGATGCGGCCCTGCTGCCCGCCGCTCTCCGATGACGTGATACCCATCTCGATTTCGTCGAACCAGACGATCGCCGGCGCGAGGCTTTCCAGCGTGCGGCATGCCTGCACGAACGCGCCCTCCGCTTCGCCATGGCGTCCCGAGAAAATGTCGATCATATCGATGCGATAGAGCGGCAGCTCGAAGCATGATGCGATCGCGCGCACGCACAGGCTCTTGCCGCATCCGGGGATGCCCATCACCAGCACGCCCTTGGGCACGATGTCGGCGCTCAGGCTGTCGCGCTGATTGAACAGCTTGCGGCGATCCATCAGCCACGTCTTGAGCATCTCGAGCCCGCCCACCTGCGCGATATTGGTGCTGTCGGAAACAAACTCGATAGCGCCGCCACGATTGATAAGGACGCGTTTTTCCTCAAACAGCGCGGGCAGCGATTCGGCGCCCAAGGTCGGGCTCGCGGCCAGCGCGCGGCGTACCGCATGATGCGCCTCATCGAGGCTGAGGCCTTGCAATGCGCGCGCGAGTTGCTGCAAGGTCTCCTCGTCCACCGCACCGTTCTGTCCGGTGTGGGTACGAAGAAACTCCATAAGCTCCATCAGATCCGGCGGCGGCAGGTCGATGACGACAAAGCTGCGCTCGACTTCCTCAGGAATGAAACGCAGCGGCGAGGTGATGACGAGGAACTTTTCCTTGTCGAGGCAAATCCGGTAAAGATCGCGCAGCCGGCGCCGCACATTGGGGGACTCGCGCAATGGCTCGTGGAAATCTTTCATATGAAAGATTGCCGGTTGGTCGTGCGCGGCGATAAAGTCGAGCGCCTCGCGCGCATCGAGCGCAGCCGGCTTGCTCTCGCTATCGTCGCGAGTCATTCCTTCCGTCAGGCTCCAGGTCCACACCGGCAGCGGCGACGACGGATGCAGACTGCGGCCCGCCTCGCGCAGAAGCTCAGCCACCCGGCCTTCTTCGGTCGAGCGAATGTAGACCAGCGGGCGCCCGGATTTGAAAATCTCCAGCAGCAGTACGGCCGCGCGAGCGCCGGCCGACGGGGAAGCCACTGAAGTGCCATTAGAACTCATGGACGTACTATTAACTGAGGAACTTTGCGCCACGGCGCCATTTTAGCGCAAAGGTTCGGGCGGGGCATACTCGGCGACCCCAACCTGCCGGCTCATCGCGCGGAGGGAGGTCGGTTGTCGAGTCTCTTACATTTAAAGCACGATTGTGCAGGATAGTTTCGGATGACCGGGTGAATAAGAAGAGTCATCGCTCGTCAATTAGCTGAACGGAAGTCGCGGGTAACGAAAGTTCGATGAGTACTATTTCTGTCGCCGAAAACCTGTCTTTCACGAATCTGCAATTAGGGCGCGATAGCTCGTCACATCTGGTTCAGTTTTATGAAGACCCGCGGTTCATGGTCGAAACCGTCGCTCGCCACTTAAATGACAGTCTCGCGGCCGGCGATGGCGCGATAATCATCGCGACCGGACCTAATCGCACAGCGCTTCAGGAGCGCCTGACGGCGAATGGATGGGACTTGGCAGGGTTGTCGCGGCAAGGCCGTCTCCTTGCGCTCGATGCGGGCGAAACGTTGGCGAAATTATGCCTCGACGAATTTCCCAGCGCCGCGCGCTTTCATGAAATCATCGCCAGTGCGGTCGTGGCGGCT
>DATGKG010000193.1:0-5336 GCA_035294805.1 Binataceae bacterium (SeqCode)
AAGGCGGAATCGATTCCGCTGGAAGATCTCGAGGCCACACTGGCTCGCCAGAAGAGTCCGCTGCGCAATGGCGACATCCTGCTCATCCGCACCGGATGGACGCAGTTCTATTACGGGCTCAGCGATTCGGCGAAGGAAGAACTCGCACGCGAAACCGTCGTCCCCGGCATCGAGGGGAGCGATCGTGTCGCGCGATGGCTATGGGATCATCATCTCGCGGCGGTCGCATCCGACTCGCCCGCGCTCGAGGCGTTGCCGAAGCCAGAAGGGAATACGGAATTTTTGCATTTCCATATGCTCGCGTTTTTCGGCATGCCGATCGGCGAGATGTGGAACCTCGAGGAGCTGGCGGCCGACTGTGCGAAGGACAAGCAGTACGACTTCTTCATCACCTCGGCGCCGCTGAATATTCCGGGCGGGGTGGGCTCGCCTCCGAACGCGCTCGCCATCAAGTAGGGTTATCACTCGATTAAAAAAAGGGACCGCACGATGCGGTCCCTTTCCATTTGTGATGCGAACTACTCCGGCAAGAATTCGTCGTCGAGGATCTGTTCGGGAGTGAACGGACAGATCTCGGGGAGTAATCTCTGTTCCTGTTTGCTCAGTTCCATTTCGAACGTGGCCACTCTTCTCGCCGTCGGGTACGCTTCAACAAGTAAGGCCGGCACGTGTCGCCGAAGGCTGGGGCTTTCGGCAAGCAAGGCTTCCACATCGGTGCGCCGGGTAGTGATCGAAGCCAGCCACGACGGCGACCGCTTTTTGGGTTGATATCGCAGTTTCAGCAGATGGCTTACGATGACAACCATCTTGCTACGTACCGAATGGCGATTGTTTCTCCCCAAACTCTCGATCTCCTCGGCGAGATTTTCCCAGTCCAGCGCGTGCACCTCCCGGGCGCGAAGGGCGCGAGCCTGGGCGTACGACCACGTATAAAAGTCGTGCTCGTATGACGCGTCCGGTTGCGCGCGCCGAGGAGGCTTGGTCGCAACCTTTGCTGCTCTCGTCGAGGCCATAGCTTCAGAATGACTCGCGCCCGCAGCGCAGGCAAATCAATGGCCGGCCTTTACCATCGCTTCGGTGGTGCAGAAGTCGCGATCCACCGCACCCATGTTGATGTACCAGCATTCGCGCTCCGGCGTGTCGGGTCCCGGCAGATAGCAGGTCGTGACCTGACCGGTCTGCACGTCGACGCTGGAGGCCGCGAGTATGAACTCGCGCTCGAACGGATAGATCGCCACCTTCGCATCGGGCACCGGACGGTCGCGATAGGTCGAGTCGTAGATTTGCGTCTTCCAGAGTTCGCCCTTGCGGTCGTAGCTATCGACGTACGGATTGAACCACAACTCGCCGTCGATATAGACGATGGTTTTCGATTGCAAAATCTGCGAGGTCTTCTCCGGACGCGGCGTCACCTCGACCACATATAGATGCCGCATCTCCCAGTCCTCGTTGCAGGTCGTGCTCTGCCCGTCGGTCGGACATGGAACCGCCGGCGAGGTCTTCGCGTGCACGATGCCGAGCATGTTGCGCTCGCCGAGGAATTTGTAGTTGTACTCCTGCGGCTTGGCGGCAAAACCGCCCGCGTGATCGGGGTCCCAAGTCGTCAGTCCGGGCGATGAACTCAAGATCGTCTCGTTGACGCGCCGCACGCGCCGGCTGTCGCTCAAGTATGCCCACGCATCGTCGCCACGATCCGCGTCCCAGTAGCGAAAGCGTATCCCGCCGCTGCCACGGCCTTCCGCGGGAGCGATGACCGGATAGCCGGCCGCGCGCCACCAGATGCCGGTCTTCTTGAAGTCGGGATCGGCGGGCATCGGTTCGACCTCGGTGCGGCCGATTTCGTAGTAGGCGCCAAGATGTCCCAGTTCCGACAGATTCTCCAGTTTTTGCGCGCCGCCCGGATTGAACTGCGTCACCTGACATTCGAAGAAGCGCAGGTCTGCATCATCGGTCGCGATCGGGCGGAAGTTCGAGTTCCACATGATCTTCGTAGCGACGTAAGGATCATTCGGATCGAGCAGGGGAAACGGCTGCCCCGCGACATAGCCGAGCACGCTGCGATGGTCCGCCGAAAGCTGCACCTGCGAGGAATATTGCTCGGTCGCGACCTTGAATGGCGGCGGCCAGTCCACGCGTTGCGAGGCCACGATGTTCATCCCCATCCCCTTGGTGACCGCAAAGTAGGTTCCGGGGCTGACTAGATCCTTCACCACCGCGGCGTTTTGCGCCGTGATGTGATCTCCGGGTTTGACCTGCGCGTTCGCGATTGCCGCGCACGAAAAAATCAGCGCACCGCACAATGCAACGCGTGCTGTTATCGATTTGATCATTCCAGGCTGGACCTCATCGGAAGGATGCCACTTTCTAACAGGCATTAGGTCGCATACGCAACGACGGAAGATTCAGTGGCGCGCGATGCGCGGCTGCAGCTCGCGCCGATAGGTGAGGAAGTTGCCGGTGACGCGCGCGCCGAGGCTCTCCGCGCATCGCCGCGACGGCCAGTTATCGTCGAGCACCAGCGTATAGCCGGCGTACTCCATGCCCTGGCGCGCCATCGCGATGAATGAGCGCGCCGCCATCGCGCGCGCGATGCCGCGTCCTCGCGCCTCATCGAGCACGCCGATGTTGATCAGCGCGCCGCGCGTACCGCCGCCCTTGTCGGGCGCGAGTTTCACGCCGCGCTTCAGCGTCGCGAGCGACTCGCTCAGGTCGGGCACGCAGAACACCGCGCCGACGACGCTGCGATCGATGGTCGCGATCATCGAGAGGTCGGAGACCGGCGTTTCCCAAAGCGAGGTGAGCATCGGGCGGACTTCCATATTGGTGACCGGGTTCCATCCCCAATGATCGCGGAAGGCGGCATTGGTGACGTTGGTCCACGCATCGATCGCGGCGAGGAAGCCGAACTCGCGCCAACTGCGCAGCTCGATTCCGCCGTGGCGCGCGGCATCGAGCATGCCGCGGTAGCGCGCGAGGATCTCCGGCGTCAGATGCGCGGTGTAATCAAGTTGTCCGCGCTCGGTCTCGAATCCGGCGTTCTTCAGATAGCGGTGGTAGTAGCCCGGATTAGCGCGTAACAAAAAGGAGGGAAATCCGCCATAATCGTCGATCGCGTATGGATAGTCGAGAAATGCCGCAAAGCCGCTGCGCGCCGCCTCCATCGCGTGCTCGCGCAGCCAAGCGGCTGCCGCTTCCAGCAGCATCGTGGCGGCATCGTCCTCGTCCGGCATCGCCTCGAAATGGATCAACTGCCCGAGCTTGTCCTTCCAATGTTGGTTGTAGCGATGATTGATGACGGCGCTGACCCGCGCGACCGTTTTTCCGTCGCGGCGCGCGACGAATGGCTTCAGCTCCAGAAACGCGCTCAGCGGGCTTTTGTGCGAGAGCAGGTCGACCTCGTTCTGGATGTCGGGCGGCCACCACGCCTTGCGGTCGGCATAGACCAGAAACGGCAAGCGCGCGAAGTCCTCCAGCTCGGCGCGGCTGCGTGGATTTTCTATGCTGACGCGTGCTGACTTCATCGCTAGACTCGCTCCCAACATCATTACAGCTTCGGACCTGATGCGTGCTACACCGTCGCGGAATAATGCTGCTCCTGCTCATCGACGTGATGATTCTCGCAGCGCCGTTGCGCGCGAGCGCCGCGCATTTGCCGGACCAGAGCCTGCACGTTGGCGGCGCGGACATCGAGGTAAGCTTCGCGGAGGCAAATTTCCCGCTCACGAGTACCGCGATGCTCGATTGGATCGCAGAGTCCGCGAGCGCGGTCAGCGAGTACTACGGCCGCTTTCCGGTGCAGCATCTTCGCGTGAACGTGGTGCTTATCGATCGCGGCAAGGGCGTGGTGTTCGGACGCACCTTCGTGCCCGGACCGGTTCCGGTCGTTCGCGTGCTCATCGGCGCCGTCGCATCGCAGGACGACCTGCGTCAGGACTGGGTGATGACCCATGAGATGGTTCATCTGGCGTTCCCGTCGGTGCCGCGCGAGCAGCACTGGATCGAGGAAGGCATCGCGACCTACGTCGAGCCCATCGCGCGGGTGCAAATCGGCGATCTCACACCGGCGAAAGTATGGCGCGACATGCTCGATGGGATGCCGCACGGCCTGCCGGATAAGGGTGATCGAGGGCTCGACAACACGCATACGTGGGGGCGGACCTACTGGGGCGGCGCGATGTTCTGTCTACTCGCCGATGTCGAGATTCATCGCCGCACGCAAAATGAATACGGCCTGCAGGATGCGCTGCGCGCGATCGCGAAATCCGGCACTATGCTCGACGATTGGCCGCTCACGCGCGCGCTGAAAGCCGGCGACGACGCGGTCGGCGTGCCGGTGCTGACGGAGCTTTACGCGAGGATGAAAGACGCGCCGTACGATCCGAATCTTCCGATGCTATGGCAGCGCCTCGGCGTCAACCTCGCGGGCGATTCGGTGACGTTCGATTCCGCCGCACCGGACGCATCGATCGTAACGTCGATAGACAAGCCTCGCACGCGTCGGCTCAAACGCCTCAAGGAGCCATAATGATCAAAACGCTGGTGAAGTTCGGACTCCGCCTGACGTATCGGCTTCGATGGCTCGCGCCGCTGCTGATGCGGCTCTTCCTCGGTTATTTCTTCCTCGAAACCGGATGGGGCAAGATTCACAACCTCGACGCCTTTGCGCAACGCTTTGCCGGATGGGGCATTCCGCATCCTGAATTCAACGCGGCGCTGTCGGCGTACACGGAATTCATCGGCGGCGCGCTGACGATCGCGGGGCTATTCATGCGCGTCGTTTCGATTCCGATGATCATCAACATGGCGGTCGCGGTTCTCAGCGTGAAGATCAGGGACGTTCATGGGCTCAACGATTTCGTCGAACTCGACGAGCCGCTCTACGCGCTCGGATTTTTCTGGCTCATGATGGCGGGCCCGGGCGCTGTCAGCCTCGATTACCTTATCGAGCGATACCTCAAGCTGCCGAGATGGGCGGATTCGCGCGATGAATCTTAGCCGCGCACGAGGATGCCGTCGCGCAGCCATGCCTCGAGGCATTGATTGATCGCAGCTGCGGGATTTTCTTCTCCGGCCGCGCTCGCGATCATCTCGCAGATTTCCGCGAAGGTGCATGCTGCCGCGATTGCCTCCAGCTCATCGCGCTCGGCCCCATCGATTTCGCGATAGGACACGCGATTGCGGCTGCGCCAGATGATCATGCTTAATTGCTTCCGCGCCGGTGGCGATGGCGCTTCTCCGCGATCGATCGCGCCAAGAATCGTCGCGACGTTCCATTGAAGCGCTAGAATTTCCGTCGCGGGATGCCGCATCAGCTTCAGCGCTGGCCATTCGGCGGG
>DATGKG010000194.1:0-3120 GCA_035294805.1 Binataceae bacterium (SeqCode)
GCCACCCTCCCCGCATCGCCACATTTCGCTGTTCGACTTTCCCGATGCGAGCTAACATCCTGCGCAGGAGTTATGCCGCGATGAACGGACTTCAGGACAAGGTTGCGATCGTTACCGCCGCCGCGGGAGGCGGGATCGGCAAGGCCACCGCGACCCGCCTCGCCGAGGAAGGCGCGATCGTCGTCGTTACCGATTCACATGAGCGGCGCACGCGCGATACAGTCGAAGAACTCGGGAAGCGTTTTCCTGGCCGCATCGATGGACACGCGCTCGATGTATCAAGTGAGGAAAGCGTGCGGCGCGTCGTGAACGAGGTGGTATCGAAGCGCGGCAGAATCGACATCCTCGTCAACAACGCCGGAATCAACGTGCTCGGCGCCATCGAAGCGATCAAGGTCGAGGACTGGACGCGCATCTTGGATGTGAACCTGACCGGTGCGTTCCATCTAATTCGCGCCGCGCTCCCGTCGATGCGCAAACAGCATTCGGGCGCGATCATCAACGTCTCGTCGATCGCCGCCTGGTCCACGCTCGGCGGTTCCGATGCGCCTTACGCCTCTGCGAAGGCCGGTCTGCTCGCGCTCACCCGCGCGGTCGCGGCCGAAGGCGGAAAGGACGGTATCCGATGCAATGCCGTCGCGCCGGGCGTCGTGCTGACGAAGTGGGTCGAGAAGAATATGCCCGGCGTACAGCGCCAGGCCGAACGCATTCCGCTGTCGCGGCTCGGCAAGCCCGAGGACATCGCGGCGACGATCGCGTTTCTCGCCTCCGATGACGCGTCGTACATCACCGGCGAAGCGATCACGGTGAGCGGCGGAATGTACATGCATCCCTAGAAAAGTTGGCCGCCTTCCTTTAGTTCTCTCCCTTGGGAGATATTACGGTGAGGGGGGCGAGGACCACGCAATGCCTGATTCGGACGGACTGCTAAGCGGAATCAAAGTCGTCGAATGCGGCGAGGGTGTTGCTGCGGCATTTGCTACCAAGCTGATGGCCGATTTGGGCGCCGATGTGATCAAGGTCGAGCCGCCCGCGGGCGACTGGACGCGCCGCTACGGTCCGTTTCCCGGCAACCAACCCGATCCCGAAAAGAGCGGCCTCTTCATCTATCTGAATGCGAACAAGCGCGGCGTCACGCTCGACCTCGCGACGCAAAAGGATCGCGACGCGCTGCGATCGCTGCTCCCGAATGCGCACCTGCTCGTGCACAACGTCGCGCCCTCGCGACGCGAGGCGATCGGGATGGCTAGCGCGAAGCTCTCCGCAGATTTTCCGCAGCTCATCGTTGCCGCCATTTCTCCATTTGGCGATACCGGTCCGTATCGGAACTGGAACGCATACGAACTCAACGTCGCCAACGCCGGAGGATGGGCGTTCCTCAGTCCGGGTGCATCGGAGTTTCCCGAGTTGCCGCCGCTCAAGGCGTTCGGGCATCAGAGCGATTATCAAGGCGGCCTGCACGCGTGCTTGGCCGGACTCGCCGCCTACTTTCATCGCATCGATTCGGGCAAGGGTCAGGTCGTCGAGGTCTCGGAGCAGGAGTGCATCGCCGCGATGCTCGAGATGAACCTGATGCATTACACTTACGCGGGTCGCGAGACCTCGCGCCTCGGCACGCGCGTGGTTGCGCCATGGAAAATCATGGATACCGCCGACGGCCACATCCTCGCCGTATGCGTCGAGGAGGATCAGTGGCGGCGGCTGGTCGAGTTCATGGGCGATCCGGAGTGGGCGCACGAGGAAATTTTTCAAGACCGCCTGGCCCGTGGCCGCAGCGCAGACGCGCTCAGCGCGTTGATGCAGGAATGGGTCAGCGAATGGAAAACGCAGGACCTGTATCACGAGGCGCAGCGTCGCCGCATCCCCTTCGCCGCCGTCAATGAGATGAAGGATCTCTACGCCAACGAACATCTGGCGGAGCGAGACTTTCTGGTCGAGCTCGATCAGCCCGGCCTGGGGCGCATCAAGATGCCGGGTGCGCCTTCGAAGTACGCGAGCGGATGGTCGATACGCACGCCGGCGCCGCGACTCGGCCAGCACAATCGCGAGCTACTCGACGACAAAAACTCGCCCGGCGTGCCAGTATCGCAATCGCGCCAAACAGACGCATCGACGACGCGAGAGTTGCCCCTGGCCGGAATTCGCGTGCTCGATTTCACCTGGGCGTGGGCCGGACCATTCTGCACGCTGCAACTGGCGCATCTGGGCGCGGAGGTCATCAGGGTCGAGAGCGAGAAGCGAGTTTGCGTGACGCGCGCGATACCTCCGTTCGCCGACGATGTCGCGGGTCCGAATCGCGCCGGATATTACAATCAGTACAACCAGGGCAAGCGCAGCATCACGATGGATCTCTCGAAGCCCGAGGCAATTCAGCTCGCGCTCGAGATGGCGCGGCATTGCGATGTGGTGACCGACAACTTCGCCGCCGGTGTCATGGATCGTCTTGGACTCGGCTACGCAAAGATTCGCGCGCAGCGGCCCGACATCGTGATGCTCTCGATGTCGGGATACGGCCAGACCGGTCCGCTGAAAAGCTACGTCAGCTATGGGCCTCCGGCTGCCGCGAGCGCGGGATTTTTCTCGCTCAGTGGCTACGCGGGGCACGGGCCGAGCGAGATCGGAATTTCCTATGCCGACCCGAACGCGGGAATTTTCGGCGCGGTCGCCGTGATGATGGCGCTGCTGCATCGCAAGCGCACCGGACGTGGACAGTACATCGATCAATCGCAACTCGAGACCGCGCTCGCGCTGCTTCCCGAGGGTTTGATGGACTACGCGCTGAACGGCACGCAGCCGAGACGATCAGGCAATCGGCACGTCTGGATGGCGCCGCACAACTGTTACAAGGCCACGGGCGACGATGACAAATGGGTGAGCATCGCGGTCGGCAGCGAAAGCGAATGGCGCGCGCTGTGCGAGGTCATCGGCCAGCCCGCGCTTGCGAGCGACCCGCGCTTCCGCGACGCGCCTTCGCGCAAGCAAAACGAAGACGCGCTCGACGACATCCTCACACGATGGACGCGTACCCGCGATCGATGGGACGTCACACGCGAATTGCAGCGCGCCGGCGTGGCGGCTTTTCCTTCCATGAGTAACAAGGACCTCGCGACCGATGAACAT
>DATGKG010000195.1:0-9820 GCA_035294805.1 Binataceae bacterium (SeqCode)
AGGCGCTCCTCGACCCATCGTTTGCGGCGGCCATCGACGACGGGATGAATCTCGCCGTTCTCCGCATCCTCTCCGTTGCCATTTTCAAATTCGATGTCGTCGGACAGTTCTGCCTGTCGCAGTTGATCGCGCGATTCGGCCTCGATGCGCGCGACGGTGGCCTGCGCCTCGCGAATCTCGCGCTGCAAGTTGAAGTTGGGCTTGCCGATCGGGCACCAATTTTCGGAAAAGTCATCCTCGTAACGATGACCGTCGGCTACGCCCGCGGCGTAACAAGTCGAGACATGCATCATCGCGGCATCGTGCTTACGGCAAAACTCGATCACATTCGCGACGCCGAGTGTGTTGACGGAAATCGCCTTCTCCAGCGACGCCTCGAAGTTCACCATGCCGGCGCAATGCACGACCGCATCGAAGCTGCCGCGTTTGAATAGATCGGCGCCATCGCCGATGAGTCCCTCGAGAGTGATGTCGCCGGGCACGACGACGATTTTCTCTTCGATGAATTTGTCGAAGCGGCTTCCGAGCTGGTCGCGCAGCGGCCCCATCACCGGAGAATCAAGAATCTCGCGTCGGAAGCGGCTCAGGCTGGATCTCTTATCGCCGCGAATCAGCAGATAGACCCGCTCGATTTCCGGATGCCATTTCAGCAGGAGGTAGAGAAAAACCTTGCCCAGAAATCCGGTCGCGCCGGTGAGCAGAATCGTGCGCTTGCGCAGGACTTGCTCCAGCGGTGGCATCGGAGGAGTTGCGTGCGGCTTGGCGACGCTAATTTTTCCGTTGCTATTCGACATCGGCAATTACCAGTGGCGGCAAATGCAAATAGGTGATGCTCGCGGAGCGCCCTTGCTCGGAGGTCGCCATCGCGATCGCTTCATCCAGGCTGTCGGCGGCTTCCCATCCAAGGCGAGCCGCGACCTCGGGCTCCTCGCATCCGGCGGCGATCACGCGGCCGCAGTGCTGGCGGGCGGGCTCGCCCCAATACCACATGTAGAAAGGATGTACTCCGTGGTAGGCATTGCCGTAGCGATACATGTGGATGTAGGTCGGGTTGTGCGCGAACTCGTGCTCGAACTGGTCGGCCAGCTCGATCGCGTCGGTCGTCTGCGCGAGGCATCGATGGAAAAACTCGATGTAACTCGGATGATGCTCGGGATGAAACTCGTCGCGCAGCGGGTGCGTGACGATGATCGTGCCGCCCTCGCGCACCAGCGGCTTACCTCGATACATGTTGAACAGGTAGCCGAGGCCGGTGCACTGCACGAGGATCGGATTCATGATCGAGTTGACGTTGTAGGGGCAGATGAACGGCACGCCGACGATCAGGATGTCGGCTTGACCCTTCACCGGCACCGCATACTGCTGAAAAACTTTCGCGAGCGCCTTGCGATGCACCGCCTCGGTCTCGCCCGCCCAGATTCCCGTCATGCCGTATGGCGCGGCGTAGTTGCGCAACATCTGGCGGCGCAGATCGTCGGAAAAATTGCGCATCGTCCACTGAAATCCCTTCAGCCGCACGTGGTCCCAGTCGGTGAAGCGGTCTTCGTTCTTATGCAGGAAATCCAGCATCCCTCCGTACATGTTGTTGTTGACCGCGGTTTCGAGCGTGAAGACATTGAGCTGCGAGTTGATCACGCGCCCCATGCGATCAGCCGATCGATGCAGCGCCGAATGATTGGGGTCCATGTACGAATGCGAGTCGCGCAGGGTGGTCGGATTATGATGATGGCGCAGGCTCGCATACGGCGAGAGGCCGACCGCGACCGACTTGTGCCCGCCGTCCATCGGCACCAGGTTGATGTTGAGATAGATGACCAGATCGGAGTCGGCGGCGCGTTTGCTCAGCCATACCTCCTCGCCGTGATCGGTCTTGCCCATCATCGCGAGCTCGGCGCGATTTTCGGCATCGAAGTTGTAGAGGCGATCGGGCCAGAACTGCTTGAAGGCCTTCTCGCCCACCATGCGGCGGATTTCCGCTTCCGTCATGCGCCGATGCAGCGAGGTCGCGACGATCAGATGCACATCGTCAACGCCGTAATCGGCCAGCGTCTGCATCACCTGGTTGAGCAGGCGCTCGCGAATGTCGGGCCGGCGCATCGGCGGCAGTGGCAGGCTGATGTCATCGATCGCGATGGTCACGCGCATGTTGGGGTTGAGTTGCGAGAACAGCGGATCGGCATTTTCCGGATGGAGCAGGGCATAGCGAATCGCCTGATCGGGATCGGCGAGCTGCTCGAGCGGCGGCGGCGGATAGATGACGCGGGTTCCGACCGGCAGTTTCTCGAACAGGAAGTCGTCGCCGTATGCGATGAGACGTCGCTCAGATCGGCGGTTGGTGGTGATAACCAGATCCTTGCGCGCGCCGATGTCATGCTTCAGGTCGGCGGTTTTTAATTCTTTTAGTTTTGCTTCCGGACGCGCCATCCGACCTTCCTTACGCCTCTACCAGACGCCGCACATTGTCGGCGATGATGTTGCCGCCGCTGCGATTCTTTTCCAGATGTATGATCGGCCATTGCCGGCTCATCGCAGTTGCGCGCAACCGCTTGTCGGGATTCACCGCAACCGGATGGCCGAGGGCATTGAGGAACGGCAGGTCGTAGTGCGAATCGGCATAGCCCCAGCAATCTCCGAGCTTCATGCCATGTTGCGTGGCGTACTGCTCGCACCAGATCGCTTTTTCCGCGGTCGCCATAATCGGCTCGCGCAGGCGCCCGGTCGCGCGGCCACGGCTCATTGTCATTCGATTGGCGGAGAAATCTGCGATGTTGAGATGTTCCGCCAGCGGCGCGATTACCCAATCGGGCGAGCCGGTAACGAGTACCGGTTCGAGCCCGGCGCGGCGGTTCGCCTCAACGAGCTCGATGCCCTTTGGATATAGATGATCGATCAGTACGCGCTCGCAGTACTCGCGTCCCAGCTCGACCAGGCGGTCGCGCGAGATTCCCCTGAACGCCTCGAACATCAGGATGTTGAGCTTGCGACGGTCCTGCTGCTCCGCGAGGTAGAGCCTTGGCGCGCGCGCAGCGAACGCGGCGATGTAAGAAAGCCGATTGGTCCATTCCGCGAGGTTGGCGAGCACGAACAGCGTGATGTGCACGAGGTTCAAGTCGACCAGCGTCCCGTCGAGGTCGTAGAAAGCCGCGCGGCGCGGATGCGTGCGTCCGGTGCGGGAAGTTTTGCCTCGATGAACTGACATGTCATTCTAGTTCGGGGCAATAAAAAAAGTCGTCCCCTCATCGTTTTCATTTTTTGAGCTGCGCGCGGCATCGATAACTTCGAGCAACTCGGCGCGCGCGACACCGCGCAATCCGAAGTCGAGGATCTCCTGCACCAGCTTGTCGGCATCGCGCGCCGACGTATGCGAGAGCACGCCGACGACCTCCTTAATACCGCCGAGGATGCAATAGGAGACCGCGCGCGTATCGCATTTGCGCACCAGCTTCATGTCGATTCCCAAATCGAGCGAGCGCTGGATCATCTGCGCGATGCGATCGTAGAACTCGCGAATTTTCGCATCCAGCTCGCGATCGAATCCGACCGAATGATTGAGCAGGATGTCGGTCAGCTCGCGTTCCTCGAGCACAAAGGCGACCACGCGGCGCAGATTGTCGCGCAGTTGATCGACCGGGCTGGTTTCTCCCGGGCCTACTTTGAGCCGCAAAATCCGCGTGCGAAGCTCCGACACGACCTGCTCCAGCAACTCTTCGAAAAGGTCCTTCTTGTTTTGGAAGTAAAGATAGAAGGTGCCCCTTGCGATGCGAGCGCGCGCGATAATGTCCGCGACATTGGTGCGATGATATCCCTTGCGAGCGAAGATGCGCTTCGCATGACGCAGGACTTGCGCTCTACGTTCGTTGCGTTCCATGGTTTCGGGGCCGTTGAATCACGAGGCTAATGGTCGTATCGGGGACTGTCAAACCTTGGACGGCGCACAAGTTCACCCAATGGATTCAGGTCAGGCAATTCGGATACTGTCCGCCCGAGATTTTCAAGCGATTCCAAGGAGCGCAATTAAATGAGTGATAGCGAAATCCTGCAGAAGTTTCATGACGTAGCGAAGAAAGCGACGTGGGCATATCTCGCGACCAGCGCCGGTGACCAACCGAAAGTGCGCGTGGTGCATCCAGCGTTCGAGTCGTCGCGGCTATGGATTGCCACCGGGAGGACATCGGCCAAAGCTGCACAAATCGCGAAAAATCCCAAGGTTGAACTCTTCTATCAGGTCGGTCCCGAGTTCCTTCATCTGACCGTGACGGGTAACGCTCGCTTTATTGACGATACGGCGGAGAAGAAGCGCGTATGGGAGGGGAAGATCTTCGACTACGATTTGGCGCAATTCTGGCCCGGTGGTCATCAAGCACCGGATTTCGGTTTGATCCTGGTTACCCCATCTCGAATCGAGCTGACCAGCATGCCGGAAATGATGCAGGGTAAGAAGCCGCTGCTTTGGCGAGCGAAAAACAATTAGTGCTTGCGCCTGGCGCGATTTCGGTAAAGCCTAGGTCCATGGGAGCCGCTGCGCACAGCGCCAACGACTTCGATGCGGAACTGCAGCGGCATGGCCTCGCGACGTTGACGCGAGCAACGCCTCGCACGCTTCAGGTGAACGTCGGCAAGGTGTGTAATCAGGCCTGTCATCATTGCCATGTCGATGCCGGCCCGGCACGCACGGAGAAAATGGAGCGCCGCGTCGCGGAGCGGGTGATCGATCTGATCGCGCGCAATCCGCGCATTCAAATCGCCGACATCACAGGCGGCGCACCTGAATTAAACCAAAACTTTAGATTTCTGGTGGAGTCGGCCGTCCGCCTTCAGCGCGATGTCATCGTGCGATGCAACCTCACGGTCATCCTCCAACCTGGGATGGACTGGCTGCCGGCATTTTATCGCGAGCATCGCGTGCGGCTCGTCTGCTCGCTGCCGTGCTACACCGCCGAGAATGTCACCAGGCAACGCGGTGCGGGGGTTTTCGAAAAGAGCATCGAAGCGCTCCGGCTTCTCAATGCTCTCGGCTACGGAATGCCGAACAGCGATCTTGCGCTTGATCTCGTTTACAACCCGGTCGGCGCTTTTCTTCCTCCCGCGCAAGCGGAACTGGAGGCGCGCTATCATAAGGAGCTGGGCGACGGATTCGGCATAGAGTTCAACCACCTACTGACGATTACCAACATGCCGATCAGCCGCTTCGCGGATCAACTTCGCCGAATGGGCCTCGAGCGCGAGTACATGTCGACCCTGGTGAATCATTTCAATCCATCGACGGTCGCAGGTGTAATGTGCCGCGATCTCGTGAGCGTCGGCTACGAGGGCACGCTCTACGATTGCGATTTCAACCAGATGCTTTCGATGCCGATCGCGAAGGCGGACGGCTGCGCGCTCACGATTTTCGATGTAGATGATCTTCGCGAACTGGCCGGCGCGCGCATCGCTACCGGCTCGCATTGCTTCGGATGCACCGCCGGCGCCGGTTCGAGCTGCTCCGGCGCGCTGGCCTGATTCATCTGACATTGGAATACATGCGCGCGAGGCGCACCGGCGAAACTCCGGCCAGGTAGAGCAATCGAATCGTCCACATCCGGATCGCCGTGCGCATGATCCCGCCCGTGCGCCATCGCCGCGCGGACGTCGTGACCTTGCTGCGCAAACATGCGACGCGTCCAGCGCGCTTGAGTCGCCGCGTGAAATCGAGGTCCTCGCATATCGGCATATCCGGGAAGCCGGCAAGCGAGTCGAAGATTTCCTTCCTGACAAAAATCGCCTGATCGCCCGTGCCGGTGTGGCTGATGCGCGAGCGTAGGCTAATGAGCGCGCCAATCAGTATGCACAGCGGATGAGGATCGTCGAGGCGCACGTCGAAACGGCCGCCGACGACTTCAGGATCGGCGAGAGCGTCCTCGATATCGCGCGCAAATGTCCTCGGCACTATCGTGTCGGCGTGGACAAACACGAGCACATGTCCCAATGCTCGCTGCGCGCCGGTGTTCATCTGGCGCGCGCGACCGCGCGCAGCGCTGATCGCGAGATCACATCGAGGTCGCGCCACCTCGAGGCTCGCGTCACTGCTGCCGCCATCGACTACAATGATTTCCGCGGCCGGCGCGCCGAAGCGGATCGCCTCGAGCGTGAGCGCGATTGAGGCCGCCTCATCGAGCATCGGGACGATGACAGAAAGCTTCAATGCAGCAGGTGCGGCGATTCCTTTTCGATCCGCCTGAGTACCGCAAGCGTGGCCGGACACGGATGCGGTGAACCGAGCGCCATCGCCTGTCCGCCGAATGAGCGCAGGCGATTTTTCAAATGTGAGATCAGGAACTGCAAATCGATCGGACGATCGACGTCGTACCACCACGGCGCGAGGCAGTACGGCTCTTCCATTTCGCGCAGTCGCGCCAAGGTCTTTGCGAGCACGTCGGAGCCGCCCCAGCCCATCGGTTTGAAGATATCGGGCAATTTTCCCCGCATCGCGACCAGATAGTATCCGCCGTCAAGGGTGGGCGCGATGACTAGCGGATGCCGCTCGAACAAGTCGGCGCTCTTGGTCAGCAAGCGCTGCGGAAGCGAGGCCGTGTCGGTTCCCATCAGCAACGCGCCGCCCGCATTGGTGAAGGGCCGCATCGCTCCGGCCATCCGCGCGCCGAGGTGTCCGCTACCTTGCTCGACCACCCACGCGCCGAACTCCCGCGACAGATTTTTGAAATAGCGGCTGCGCTTGGCGCCCCCGGGAGCGCTGCCCGCAATCACCAATTCGGCAGGCGCGAGTCGTTTGGCCTTCGCCAGTGTGTCGCGATTGAACGCATCGGCCAGTGCAGCCGCGTTGTCTTTGCCGACCGCCGGGATGAGACGCGTCTTGGTCCGGCCCGCAATCGGCTCGCGCGCGAAAACGATAACGGTCATGCGGCGCATCGGCTCATCCTCACATCCCTGATCAATAGACGCGAGAGTGGCCGTGCGCCGTCAATTCGGAATGTCTCAACTCTTGCGCGTCTCGAACGAAGGTCCCGCGAAACCATCCGAAGGTAACGCGCCTTGCAAGCCGTTGCCTTGTTCGTTGGCGAAAAAGTTGCCGGCTGCCGTGTAGCCGCCATCGACCACCATCGCAGCGCCGGTGATCCATTCCGATTCGTCGCTGGCGAGGAACAAAGCCATATTCGCGATGTCGTCGGGACGGCCCTCGCGCGGCATCGGTTGCATCTTCGAGAGGAATTGCGCGGCGCTATCGGCGCCGCCCTTGACGTTGCCATAGATCAGCGGCGTGTTGATGCCTCCGGGGCAAATGCAGTTCACCCGAATCTTGTCCTTCGCGAGTTCGGTCGCCGCCGAGCGGGTGAGATTTATGACGCCCGCCTTAGCCGCCGAATACGGATGAATTCCCGCGTAGCCCTGAATTCCCGCGATCGACGCCGTCGAAATGATCGATCCGCCGCCAACCTTGCGCATTGCCGGAATCGAATGCTTGATGCCGAGAAACACCCCGCGCAGCAGAATCGCCATCGTCTTGTCCCAGTTCTCGACGGTGATGTTCTCGAGCGGGCCGACCGCGCCACCTAGCCCGGCGTTGTTATAGATGACGTCGAGGCGGCCGAATTCCTTGACCGCGCGATCGACGGCGGCCTTCACGTCAGCCTCACCGGAGACGTCGGTTTTCTGGAAGACGGCGTCGCTGCCGTTCTCGCGGCAATCGCGCGCGGCCGATTCGCCGCCATCTTTGTTCAAATCCGCGATGACGATTTTGGCGCCTTCGCCTGCGAAACGGACCGCGGTCGCGCGGCCCATGCCGCTCGCCGCGCCCGTGATGATTGCCACTTTGCCACTTAGTCTGCCCATCTGAATGATTCCCCAAAAAAGTCCGGCGGCCCTCGGGCGCGCCGAAATTCTTATAGCAGCGAGTGGGCCTCGGCGGTTAGCGTGCCGAAAGAGATCGCATCGTCCGCCAGACTTTCTCCTCGCTAAATCTTTTCTTCGCTAAATCTTTTCTTCGAATGAAGGACCGTAGAATCCTTTTGCACTGGCCGGTAGTTCAGTCGGCTGCGCGCTGCTGCTGCCAGGCTGCGCGACGCCCGCGGTCATTCCGCCGTCGACCACCATCGCGGTTCCGGTAATCCATTGCGATTCATCGCTGGCGAGGAAGA
The DNA here is from genome assembly GCA_035294805.1 of Binataceae bacterium (SeqCode). Lineage (GTDB taxonomy): Bacteria > Desulfobacterota > Binatia > Binatales > Binataceae > DATGKG01. The sequence goes on from DATGKG010000195.1 coordinate 8,133, forward strand.
GCGCCATGTTCGCGATATCCTCGGGATGGCCGGCTCGCTTGATTGCCTGAAGCTGAGTGAGAAAAACTTCGGCATTCTGCGGGCCGCCGAACCGATTCGACAGCAACGGCGTATTGATGCCGCCGGGACAGATGCAATTGACGCGAATCTTGTACTGCCCAACCTCGAGCGCGACCGAACGAGTGAGATTGATTACGGCCGCCTTCGCCGCACTATACGAATGTGGTCCCGCGCCGGCGCGCAATCCGGCGACTGATGCGGTGGAGATGATCGATCCGCCGCCGCTGTTTTTTTTCATCGCCGGGACGGCATATTTCATTCCAATGAAAACCGCGCGCAGCAGAATATTCTGCGTGCGGTCCCAATTCTCGACCGTAGTTTCCTCGACGCCTCCGACCGCGCCCCCGATGCCGGCATTGTTATAAATGATGTCGAGCTTGCCATATTCGCTCAGCGCGCGATCGACGAGCGCCTTGATCTCCGCTTCATTCTGGACGTTACATTTCTGAAAGACCGCGCGCCCGCCGTTCTCTTTGCATTGACGCACGGCGGCCTCGCCACCGTCCTGATTGAGGTCACCGATGACGACCGCCGCGCCTTCGCCGGCGAAGCGCTTCGCGGTTGCGAGACCAATACCGCTCGCGGCGCCGGTGATGACCGCGACTTTATTGTCGAGCCTGCCCATGGGATCTCCTTGAAGTAAGCAATGGATGCGTTTCTGAGATCCGTTAGATTGAACCAAAAGCGCGGAGGCGAGCAAGTACGCGCTTCGCCTCCCAACCTTTCGTCGCGTAACCTTTTCGATCCTCAGCGGTTTATATAGTTAGAGGCGAAGGTGGCTGGCGAACCTGCATTGAAGCGTCGCGGTAAGGACGTACCGGAGCGCAGCTTGATCGAGGCCGCGCAGCGCGACCCTGCCTGCTTCGCGCAGCTTTACGAAAACAATTTCGATCGCGTCTATGCGTTCATCGCGCGAAGGGTGGGAGATCGCGATCAGGCGCAGGACCTGACAGCCGACGTCTTTCATAGCGCGCTGAAAAATCTCGCGCGCTTCGAATGGCGCGGGGCGCCCTTTGCGGCGTGGCTGTTTCGCATCGCAGCCAACGCGATAGCCGACCGCGGCAAGCGCGCCGCGCAGCTCGAGACGTTCAAGTCGCAAGAGGTCGCGCAGGACGATGTATCGAGCGCGGACTTGGCCGAAGCGGAACATCGCGCGCGACTGTTCAAGCTGGTGGAAAAACTTCCGGCCGATCAGCGCCGAGTGATCGCGCTGCGCTTCGCACATCAGAAGAGTATCGCAGAAATTGCCAAAGACCTCGGGCGTAGTGAGGGCGCCGTCAAGCAGCTTCAATTTCGCGGCCTGCAAAGTCTGCGCACGATGGTGGGTGAGCGATGAAACGAGCGACCAAACGAAGTGGACGAGTCGCCAAATCGGCGCCGCTCGCGGAGCACCTCGATAAGGCGGTCGAGCAGGTCATGAGCCGTCGCGTAAAGAAGCTTCCGCGGGTCGATTCCCGCATCACCGCGATCCTGAAGATCGCCTCGGAGCTGCGCGACCTTCCGAACGAGGAGTTCAAGGCGCAGCTGCGCAAGGACCTCGTATCGAGGGCGACGCCGGCGCGCGCTGCGCAAAAGAAGGCGAGCTACATCCCGACCGGTTTTCATAGCGCGAATGCGTGCCTGGTTGT
>DATGKG010000196.1:0-5436 GCA_035294805.1 Binataceae bacterium (SeqCode)
TCGGAGCATCGGGCGGCAGCGTCGGATTTGGCGGAAATTGCTGATCGGCGAGCCGCAACCCGCGATGACATAGATAGATGAGCGCGGGCTGCAGCACGCGCGTGAGCATCATGATCGCCAGCGCGCCGCCGATCACGACGATCGCGAGCGGGCGCTGGGTTTGCGCGCCGATGCGGGTCGAGAGCGCCGCCGGCAACAGCCCGAGCGCATCGACAAGGTCCGTCATCATCGTGGCGCGCAGCCGCCGATCGGATCCCATGATGATCGCTTCGGCGAACGGATGCCCCCCTTCCCATAGCTCGCGGATGTAGAAGCTCAGCAGAATACCGTCCATCACGGCAATGCCGAAAATCGAGATGAAGCCTACCGCCGCCGACACGCTAAACGGCGTGCCGGTGATGATGAGGCCGAGGATTCCGCCGAGGCACGCAACCGGGATCTGCGCCATGATGACGAAAGTATCGATCAACGATGTCGTCGCGCCGTAGAGAACTCCTGCAATCAGTAGCAACGCGAACGGGACGACGATCATCAGGCGCCGATTGGCCGCCTGCAGCTCGCCGTATTCACCGGCCCATACCAGATGGACGCCCTCGGGCAGCTTGACGCTCTGCGCGACGGTCTTCTTCGCATCCATGACGGCACTCTGAAGGTCGCGGCCGCGCGTCGCGAACCTCACCGGAACATAGCGCTCGAAGTCCTCGCGGTAGATGAGTGACGCGCCTTCGGCGGTCTTGATGTCGGCGACCTGCGCGAGCGGAACCTGCCCGCCGCCCGGCACGTTGACTCGGATGTTGCGGATCGCGTCGAGGCTCTGGCGATACTGCGGGAGCCATCGCACGACCAGGTCGAAACGCCGATCGCCTTCGAGCACCTGCGTCACCGCTTGCCCACCGATCGCGGCCTGCACCACTGCGGTAACGTCGCCGACGTTCAGCCCGTAGCGCGCGCACGCCTCGCGATCGGGCTTGATGAGCAGATTGGGTTGGCCGAGCGATCGATATACGGCGGTGTCGACGATGCCGGGAACCTTCGACATCGCGCCGTTGACCTCGTTCGCGATGCGCTCATCAGTGCCGAGGTCGGGCCCGAAAACTTTCACCGAGTTGCTTCCCTTCACGCCGGAGAGCGCCTCGTTCACGTTGTCTTCGATGTTCTGCGAATAGTAAAAGCCGATGCCGGGAAACTGGCGCTGCAGCTTCTCGTCGATCCGCTTGACCAGCTCGTCCTTCGTTAGTCCTTTCGGCCAGGTGGAATCCGGCTTCAAATCGACTGAATACTCAATGTTGAAAAATCCGGTGGTCTCAGTGCCGTCGTCGGGCCTGCCGGTCTGCGATACAACCTGGCGCACTTCGGGGAATGACATGAAGACGTGGCGGATGCGATTGCCGGTCTTGGCAGCCTGCTCGAATGACACGTTCATCGGCAGTGTCGCGTGCGCCCAGATGTTGCCCTCCTCGAGCTTGGGCAGAAACTGTCCGCCCAGCAGTGGGAACAAGCTGAAGACCGCGATGAGCATCACGACGATGGCGGCGACGGTAAGACGCGGAATCCGCAACACCATCACGAAGACGCGATGATAAAATGCGCTGATCGCGCGCCACACCGGATTGGGAAGTTCAGACATCCCGCGCGCGAAGAAGAATGTGCTCAGCACCGGAGTGAGTGTGACAGCGAGCAGGATCGCGGTGCCGAGCGCGAACGCGTAGGTATGCGACATCGGCGAAAAGATCGCGCCTTCGACCCCGCGCATCGTGAACAGCGGCAGGAACGCGATCACAAAGATGATGGTCGAAAAAAACATCGGGCCGCCGACTTCCTGCGCCGCGTGCAGGATCTTCAGATGAATCGGCGAATGCGAGTCTTCTTCCGTCAGCTCGCGATGGATGTTCTCCATCACGATGACGGTGGTGTCGATGATGATTCCGAAGTCAATCGCGCCGAGCGAAATGAGATTGGCGGGCGTGCCCTGGAAATGCATCAAGGTGAACGCGCCGCATAGTGCAAGCGGGATGTTGATCGCGGCGATCAGGGCCGCGCGCAGATTGGCGAGGAAGAACATCAGTACCACGAACACCAGCACCATCCCGATGGTCAGGTTCTCCAGCACCGTATGCAGCGTGGTGTCGACCAGAGTGGTGCGATCGTAGTAGGGGACGATTTTGTAGCCGGTCGGCAGAATGCCCGAATGATTGAGGTCGTCGACCTTCGCCTCGACCCCCTTGAGTGTCTTCAGCGTGTTGCCGTACTTGCGCATCAGGACGATGCCGGTCACCACATCATCCTGGTTGTTCATGCCGACGACCCCGAGCCGCGGCGAATATCCGATATCCACGCCGGCGACGTTCGAAACGCGAATCGGCGTTGCATTGTTGGTTTGCAGTACGACGTTACGAATATCGTCGAGCGAATGCATGAAGCCGATGCCGCGAACATTGAAGGCTTGCTCGCCGACGCTCAGATAATTCCCGCCCGCGTTGTTGTTGGCATTGCTGATGGAAGAGATCAGCGTCGAGAGCGGGATCGAGTAATACGCCAGCTTCTGCGGATCGACATCGACATGGTACTCCTTGCTGAGACCGCCGAAACCCGAAACGTCGAGTACGCCGTCGACCGTCTTGAGGTGTTTCTCGAGGACCCAATCCTCGACTTCCTTCTCCTTGATCAAATCGTGGTCGGGACCCTCGACCGTGTAGCGATAGATCTCACCGATCGGATTCTCCGGTGAGATGCCGGGCATGACGCCGTTGGGCATGGTGATCGAGCTGAGCCGATTGATGGTTTCGACGCGGTCCCAGTAATAGTCGCTCTCCCAGTCGAAGTAGCACCGGACATCGGACAGGCCGAACAGCGAGATGGAATCCATCCGCTGGAGATCGCGCATGCCGGCCATGCCGAACTCGGTCGGAACCGTGACCAGCTTCTCGACTTCCTCGGCGCTGAGCCCGTTGGGCAACGTGAGCACCTCGACCAGCGGCTGGACCGGGTCGGGATACGCTTCGATATCTATTTCCGAGAATGACCAGCCGCCCGCCAGCAGGAGCAGAAGCGCGAGGCCAATAACGACCACCCGCTCCCTCAGAGCCAATGCCATCAGCGACTTGATCATTGCCTACACGCTAAGTGCTTTCACCATGCGCCTGATGCCATAGCGCGTTGACCTGGAGCGTTTCGCCTACCACTACGCGATCGCCGGCCACCAGTCCCGACAAGACGCGCGCCGAGCCGCGCTCGGTCCACGACGCGATAGTGACCTTGCGCCGATCGAGCCTGCCATTGCCGACATCGACATAAGCGACATACGAATCGGTCTCGAACACCAGCGCATCCTGCGGCACGACCAGCGCGTGTCCGGTGCTGGTGATGACTTTGATCCGCGCGAGCATCTGCGGCTTCAGCTTCAGCCCGGGATTCTTCACCGCGCATCGAATCGACAGCGTATGGGTGGTGGGATCGACATTCGGACTGACGCGCGCGATGGCTCCGGTGAAAGTCTCATCGGGAAACGCGGTCGTCACCGCCTCGAGTTCCTGGCCAACGTGCACGCGCGCGAGGTCTACTTCGAAAAGATCGGCGGTGATCCAGATCGGATCGAGCGTGCCAAGCATGTAGAGCACGTCGCCCGAATTGACGGCGGCGCCGCGCAGGGCCTGATTCTTCACCACGGTGCCGCTGATCGGCGCGCGCATCCAGATCGTCGGCGACGGCTCGATGAGCTTGTCGATGTCGCTATCTTCCATTCCCAGGAGCTGCAGCTTGCGTCTGGCCGCGCTCGCCATCGATGCCGCCAAATCCGCGCTGCCATCGATACCGCTGCCCTGGCTCACCTTCGAGGTCCGCAGCGCCTGTAGATATTCCGCCTCCGCAGTCATGAAGTCGGGGCTGTACAACTTCACGATCGGCTCGCCGCGCCTGACGCTATCCCATAGCGATACGCGGACGTCCTCGATGCGTCCTTGCACGCGCGACACGATGGTCGAGACGCGCTGATCGTCGAAGGTCACTTGTCCGGTGGTCTCGAGGATGCCCGGCAGCGCGACGTCCTTCACTTCGGCAAAGTTCATTCCGGGGACATCGCTCTGCTTGAGGAGCAGGTACTCATGTCCATCTTCCTGCACCAGTTGGGGAATCCCGGCCGGAGTTGGCTCGGGCGCAGCGCGGCTGGCGGATTCGCCTTGGCATCCGGCGACGGCGATGGCAAGCAGCACGCATCCGAACAGCGCGGCGATGAATCTTGACGTCATTGTGGCAATGGCGCTCCGATCGCCTGTTCCAATGCGACGCGGCCGGCAAGAAACTGATTCGCGCTTTGAAGATAGCTGGTTTGCGCCGTGTAGCTCGCCTGCAGCGCCGCCGACAACGTAAGGAAATCGATCTTGCTCGATTGGTATGCGATCAAGCCGACCCGGAAGTCCTGATTCGCGAGCGGAATCAGCGACTGCTTGTACAGCTGCGCAGACTCATAGGCGAATTGGGTGGTGCGAAACAGTTGCGTGACCGCGGCGGCGGTCTGGCTGCGGATCAATTGCAGATTCGAGCGCGCCGCTTCCAGCGAATACTGCGCGGCTTTGACATCCTCGTTTTGATGAATCCAGAAAAATATCGGCACATTAAATCCGATCGACAGCGTATTTCCATGAGTAACATTGGCCAGTGGCTGCGCACCACTCTGCAGAAATTGATCATAGCTGTACGCGACCTGATAGTCGGGGAGATATTCCATCTTGGCGAGTTCCAGCGCGGTGTTCTGATTGCGCTCGGTCAGCGCCGCCTCGAGGATTTCCTGGCGCGCATGATACGCCATGTCCACCGCGGTCTGCAGTGGAAGGTTCAATCGAGTCAGACGCATCGAACGATCGAGGTTGAGCGGACTGTCAGCATCCCGATACAGCAACTGATTGAGGTTGGTTTCGTCATTGGCCTTGTTGACCCGGTATTGACGTTGCTGCTGCTCGGCCTGCGCAAGATTGACTTCGGCCAGAATGAAATCCGTCTGTGAGACCTGCGATGCCGAATAGGCGATTTCGCTGACCTTCAAAATCTCATGAAGGTTCTCGATGTTCTGGCTGTTCACGTCGAGGAGCGCGTCATCGAGCAGTATCTGATAGTAGCCGGTTTCCACGTTGGCGCGCAGATCGCGGATCGCCGCCTCATAGGCGAACCGCGCGATCTTCGCCGTCCCGCGCGCCTGCTGCGCCTGCAGCTCGGCCTTGCCGGGGAACTGGAAGTTCTCGCTCAACTGATGCGAATGGGACGCAGCCTCATCGAGCAAACCGTGCGCGGCGTCGACGTTGGAGTAAGTGAAGACCGGATCGGCGGGAGCGTAGTTCTGGAGAATCTGATGATTCGCCGCATCCCACTGCGCGCGCATCAAATGAATCTGCGGATTCGATTCGATCGCGACTTCCACCAACTGGTTCGCGTCAAGGCCACTCT
>DATGKG010000197.1:0-10694 GCA_035294805.1 Binataceae bacterium (SeqCode)
CAACGCCCACTCCAGTGAACACGAACAACCCAACTCCGACGAGCGCAGCGACGCCGACCGTCGCGCCTACGTCCATCGTGTCACCCACCGTGACGGCGACGGTTACTCCGACGCTGACGCCAACCCTCACAGCGACGCCAACCGTAACGCTGACGCCCACAGTGACGCTGACGCCCACAGTGACGCAGACACGCACGGCGACACCGACGCGCACCGTGACGGCGACGATTGTTCCGACGCCGCCACCCTCGCCGACGACAACCGCAACTCCGTCGCCCGTGGCGACCTCAGCCGCCGTGGTCATCACCGCGCCGGGTACGCAGACGCACATCGAAGGGACCATCACGTTCGCGGCGATCAAGAGTCCCGCATGTCTTTGGATGAACTACTACATCGACGGGGCCTATCTCGCGTCATCGCCGCCATCGTCGATTTTGTGGGATTCGACCTCCGTGCCTGACGGGACACATACGTTGTCCGTCACCGGTTTCGATTCGTCGAGTAATGTCGTCGGAGCCGCGTCGGTCGTAGTGATCGTCAACAACGCCGCCGGAGTGCCGTCGCCAACCGCGACGCCTACCGCCGCACCAACCTCGACACCTACTGCTGCACCGACGAAGGGCACCGCAACGCCAACGCCCGCGCCGAGCGGAAGTGCAACGCCGATCAACGATTCCCAGCGTCCATCGAATGACATCCCGAACAACACCGTAGCGACGGCCGCGCAGCTCACCGCATTCCATAACGGCGTCGGAGCGTGCGGCGGCCTCGACACTTGCAGCTATATGCAAAACGTCGATGGCCAGTTCACCGGCACCACCGCGCAGATCATCGAACAGGTCGCGGACAAATGGTGCCCCAGCTGCACCATCCTCAACCCGCTCGATGGCGAGACCTACAGCTTCAGCGATCTGCTCAAGGCGGTCGCCGTCAACGAGACCAATTGGCGCGAATGGAAGTCGGCGAATCTCTCCTCACCGGATCCGATTACCGGCTCGACCACGCTGACGCCTTCGCATGGGGACCTCGAGCACGTCACGCCCACGCAGCCCAACGGCGGCTCGTGGGGACTATTCCAAATCGCGGAAGGCCAGGGACAAGGATGGCCGGCGTCGTTCCCCCTCAGCGCGACCTCGACCGGATTCAACGCGGATTTCAAAATTGCCGAGCAGATGGCCGTCGAAGAAGGACATCTGTCGTACCTCGGCGATCCCGATCGCTCAATAATCGCGATTCAAAACGGTTACGCGCCGTACATCAATTACACCGACAACAACGGCGTGCTGCATCCTGCTTCGACCGATGTGAATCAGCGCCGATGGGGCGCGGTGGGCAATTGGTATAGCGGCGGATGGTACGACTCGGGTGCGCTTCAATACATCGGCCAAGTGCAGCAGATTCTGCACAACCAGCCGTGGACGAAAGCGGGATTCTGATTGGCGCCTCGCTCATGCGAGGCGCTTTTGGAGGGCATCGCGCAACGCGGGAATCATCTTGCTCCAATCCGCAACCAAACCGATATCGGCACGCTCGAAAATCTGTGCCTCCGGATCGTTGTTGATCGCCACCACCGTCTGCGCCCGCTTGATTCCAATCGTATGATTGATGGCGCCTCGAATGCCGACCGCGAAATATAGGCGTGGATCGATCGCCTTCCCCGTAAGTCCAACCTGAATCTGACGCGGCATCCATCCCGCGTCGGTCACTCGGCGCGTCGCACACATTCCCGCGCGCAGCGTGCGCGCGAAATCCTTCACCGCCGCGACGCCCTCGGGACCGCCGACTCCCGTGCCGATTCCGACAATAACCTCCGCACCTTCCATCGGCTCGATTGTCGTATCGAGCAAAGAATGCTCCTTGACGAGGCGGCTCAGTGGTTTGGAGACATGAGGATGTACGACTTCGACCTCGGCGGTGCGTCGCTCGTTAGGGTCGGCCAGCTCGAGTACGCCGGAACGCACGGTCGCCATCTGCGGCAGCGTGCGCGAGAGAATCGGCGCAACGATGTTTCCGCCGAATGCGGGCTTGAGCGCGACCAGCCGATTTTGCTCGTCGATCTCCAATCCAATCGCGTCGCCCGTCAGCCCGAGTCCCAGCCGCGCCGCCAGTCGCGGCCCCCAATCGCGTCCGCGCTCACTCGCGGACAGGAACAATCCCCATGGCGCGTGCAGCTTCACGACGGAGGCCATCGCCTCCGCAGCAGTCTCCGGTGTATAGGGCGCCAGATCGGGCGAATCCAGAACGACAACGCGATCGGCGCCGTATCTGCCTAGAAGACCGGCGTGCTTGCGCATCGACGCGCCGAATCCCGCGGCTACGACCGAGCCGCCCAGATGCGTCGCGAGTTGATCGGCGCGCGAGAGCAATTCGAGAGTTCCGCGCGTGACGAATCCCTCCAGGTTGGTCTCGGCGACTACCCATACATCGCGCCCGCGCAGCGGCTTCCTGATGGTCGCGGCAACAGCACGCTTCTTGTGCGCGCGTGGTTGCAGCGCGCCCGCTTTGTCCAGCTCCGCAATTACATCGGCCGCGGCGCGCTCGGGATCCGCTGCATCGATGAAGTGGCACTTGGTGACCGGCGTCTCGACCGCGCGAATTTCGGCGACCCACGTCGGTGATCCTTGCAGCCCGAAGTCCTCGGGATTCGCGCGTAGCTCCTTCATCGATACGGTTGCGATCGGCTTCGACTTCGCCTGCTCGGCCGCGTCGGGTTTGACCTTGATGGGTTGCGCGACACGTTCCGCGCACGTCAGCAGCGCCGGCATCGCGGCCTCAACCTCATCGAAACCCTCGTCGCTCTCACGCTCCGCCTTGATGTTGCGGCCATCGATCTCCAGCTTCCGCACACCGGTGATCTGCGCGATGCCGAGCAATTCCGCGATCTCGGGTCCGACCTGGCCGGTTTCCGCATCGAGCGAATATTTTCCGAGCAGCACCAGATCGAATGGCGCGCGCCGGAGCGTCTCCGCGAGAGCGCGCGCCGTCGCGAGCGTATCGGAACCGGCGAATGCACGATCGGTGATGTGCACGGCGCGATCCATTCCCATCGCGAGCGCCTGCTCGAGCGACTCGCGCGCTTGCGGCGGACCGAGCGTGATGACGGTGGTCTCGGCACCGTGGCGATTTTTCAATTCCATCGCGAGCGAGACCGCGCGCAGATCGAACGCGCTAATGACGTTGGGGCCATCGCGCTTGATAGTTTTGGTGGTCGGATCGAAGTTGGCGTCCTCGATAAGAGGAATCTGTTTGATAAGAACCGCGATGTTCAACACTGGTCGGCTGCTCCTGCCGGAAAAGTATTAGTCACAACCAATCTATGCAAACCGAGCCGATCGCGGCCATGGTCACGCCCTTAAGGTCGCGCGGCGGATGCGATAGCCTCGCGAGGTGCCTCGCCGAATCATAAGCGCCGCGTTGCTCATGATGATCGCAGTCGCAACGCCGCGAGTTGCGCCCTGCGCCGACCGCATCGTGACGCTGGTGCCTTCTGTTACCGAAACTCTTTTCGCGCTGGGGGTCGGCGATGAGGTCGTTGGCGTATCATCTTTTGACGATTATCCGCCCCAGGTGCGCAATCTTCCGAAAGTCGGATCGTTTCTCACGCCCAATCTGGAAGCCATCGCGGCGTTGCGGCCGACGCTCGTGATCGGGCGGGGGATATCATCGAATCAGCGGGAACTGCGTGCAATGCGCGCGATGGGCTACGAAGTGCTCACCATCGAGGACGATTCGCTCGCACAAATCGAGCAGAGCATCCGCACGATCGGTGCGCGCCTGGGAAAATCGCAACAGGCAAGTACGGTCATCGCGAGCATCGAGGCGAGCGTAAATGACGTGCGGGCGCGCGTCGGTCCGTTTCCCGAACCTCGTACGCTGATGCTCGTCGGTCATCAACCGATCGTTGCGGTCGGGCCGGGAACTTTTCTCGATGACCTGCTCAAAATCGCGCGCGCGGACAACATCGCCGACGCGTCATCGCAGCAGTGGCCGCAACTCAGCATGGAATTCATCGTCGCGATGCGCCCCGAGGTCATCATCGACGGCCAGATGGGAAGCGAGGCAGTGTCGCCAAGCCAATTCTGGCAGGCCTATCCGACGATTCCGGCGGTGCGAAATAACCGCGTGGTCGGATATCCCGAGGACCCGACGCTGCATCCGGGACCGCGCGTCGGGACGACGCTCGAAATGATCGCAAAGCTCGTTCATCCGGAAGCGTGGACGACCGCGCGATGAACGCGGCTCGCAGCGCTGAAGGCGCGATCAAACGGGGCGCCAAAGGCGAGAGCAAGATAGATCTCGACGCATTCGAGGGAGCCTATCTCACGCGTAGCCGCATGATGCTATGTCTGTCGATTCTCGCCATCGCACTTATCATATGCCTGCTGGTCGCCGCATCGTTCGGGAGCGTAGCAGTCAGCATGATTCGCGCATTCTCCGATGCCAGCAGCCCTGACCATGCGATCTTTTTCGGAGTGCGGCTGCCGCGCGTGCTGATGGGTGCGGTCGTCGGCGCGGTGCTCGCTTCGGCGGGCGTGGCCCTACAGGCGCTTGTGCGAAATCCGCTCGCCGAGGGCGGCATTCTCGGAATCTCCGGCGGCGCGGCGCTGGGTGCGATCCTCGCGCTGGTGTTTCTCTCCACCAGCCCCATCTCCGATGCGATTGTACCGATCATTGCATTCGGCTCGGCGCTTATCGCGACGGTCGCGGTTTACCGCCTCGCGCTGCTCGACGGCCGCCTCGAACCGTTCACGCTGCTGCTAATCGGCGTCATCTTCAACGCCTTTTGGGGCGCGGCGATCATGCTGGTCAACAGCGTCGTGAACTTCTACTACGCGCATAACATTTTGTTCTGGCTGATGGGCAGTCTCGAATCCCCGAGCTATCGCGAGGTCGAGATAGTCGGCACGCTCGCCACGATCGGATTTCTGATGCTGATGTTTCGCGCGCGCGACATGAATCTGCTGAGCCTCGGCGACGAAGCGGCGGCCGAAATGGGCGTTGAGGTCGATCGACTGCGGCGCGAGATTTTCTTCGCGACCTCGGTGATGATCGGCGCGGCGGTGTCCGTAAGCGGAATCATTTCATTCGTCGGGCTCATTGTTCCGCACGTACTGCGCCTGGCGCTCGGTTCCGATCATCGTCTGCTCCTGCCCGCGTCGCTGCTCGGCGGCGCCGCTTTTATGATAATCGCTGATCTGGTTGCGCGCGTCGCGATCGCGCCGGCCGAAATTCCCGTCGGCGCGATCACCGCGTTGTGCGGCGGCCCATTCTTCATCTATATGCTGCGCCGGCAGGGCCGAAGGCCATTCGCTCTTTGAGCGCAGAGATTCAAAACGAGTTAGTGCTCAAGGCCGACGACGTCGTCGCGGGGTACGGCGACGCTGAAATCCTTCACGGCGTCTCGATGGATCTTCGCGCCGGTGAGATGCTCGCGATCGTAGGTCCGAACGGTGCGGGCAAGTCGACGCTGCTCAAGGTGCTCGCGGGTACGCTGCCGCGCAGGCGCGGAACAGTCGAGCTGTTCGGACGCCCGCTGGAATCGTACGATCGCCGCTCGCTGGCGACGGTCGTGGCTACCGTCGCGCAGGAAAATTCGATCGCGTTTCAGTTCTCGGTGCTCGAGGCGGTGCTGATGGGGCGCGCGCCGCATCTTGGCGCATTTCATTTCGAGACTCGGCGCGATTTGGAAATCGCGCACTCCGCGCTCGAGCATTTCGATCTGCTCGCACTCGCGCGCCGGCCTATCCAGGAGCTTTCAGGCGGCGAGCGCAAACGCGTCTTCCTCGCTCGAGCGCTTGCGCAGGAGGCGAAGATCGCGCTGCTGGATGAACCCACAGCATTTCTCGATCTGAAGCACGTAGCCGATATTTTCTTCCGCTTCCGCACGCTTTGCGCGGAGCGCGGCATGGCGGTCGTGGCGACGCTTCATGATCTCAACGCCGCCGCGCTTTATGCCGATCGAGTCCTCCTCATGAAAGATGGAGCGGCGATCGCGTGCGGCAGCGCGGAAGCGGTTTTCACCGAACAAAACCTGCGCGCGGTTTACGAGACCGACGTCTATGTCGGGCGCAATCCGTTAAGCGGCGCGCTCGCGATTCTCCCGATTGCGCATCGCGGCTGATTTACTCCGGTCCGCGCGCGTGGCTACGATCATCTCCCGATGTCTGCCACTGCCGACTGGCGCGCGGCTGCGCCGCTGAATCTCATCTTGGACGCCGACGATACGTTGTGGGATTCGAATATCCATTTCCTCGAGGCCTTCGACGCTTTCGTCGAAGCGATTTTAGCGCTCGGCGTCGATTCGCATCGCGATGCGATCAAAGCCGCCGTGCGCGAGGCCGAGCTGGAGCTGATCCAGACCCATGGCTATGGGCGCCGTCCGTATGTGATTGCGCTGGAGCGCGCAGTTATCAACGTCGCGCCGGAGTTGCATCACCAGCCGCTGCGGCGCGAGGTCGAAAGAATCGGCAGCCAGCTGATCGAGCGCCACTGCGAGCTGTTGCCCGGCGTCGGGGAAACCGTGCCCGAGCTGGCCGCGCGCCATCGTATGATCCTCTTCACGAAAGGGCAGCGCGACGAGCAAATGGGCAAGCTCGAGCGTTCAGGCCTCGCCCCCTACTTCAGCCGTGTCGAAACGCCGCGTGAAAAGAATCCCGATTCGTACCGGCGTCTCGTGATCGATGCCGGCCTCGATCGCGAGCGCACCTTCATGATCGGCAACAGCCCGCGCTCGGACGTCAATCCGGCCCTGCGCGCCGGGCTGCGCGCGGCGATTTACATTCCGCATCCACAAACGTGGGAACTCGAGGAAGAGGAACTCGACGCGAGGGATTCCAGGATCATCGAGTTACCCACCTTCCGCGCACTCCTGCGCCTATTCTAGGATATAATGACAATGATTCGGTCCTCCCATGGGGTTTGCCATTAGTCAGACAGCACAGCTCAAAACTCGCGCGCGCCGGGGAAAGCCTCCGCTCGCGCTTCGTCCGATTCATCGCATGTGGCGGCGCACTATCGACGCGGTGGAGGTGACCAACATCGCGTTGCCGGTGCGCGCGCTGGCGCCCGCGCTACAAGGCGTCGTCGCGTGCCAGATCAGCGATTTTCACCTCGACATGGACGAGGATGTCGAGCGGCTCGAGCTCGCGGTCGACGTCATCAATCGAGAGAAGCCCGAGTTCGTGTTTCTCACCGGCGATTATTTTTCCGGACCCGACACGATGCGCCGTTATCTCGGCGCTTTCCGCCACGCGCTGGCGCGGCTCAATCCGAAAGTCGGAGTGTTCGCGGTCGCGGGCAATCACGATCACTGGTCATCGTTCGATACCATCGCGGGCGCGCTCGATGCCGCGGGAGTCGATCTTCTCTCCAACGCGAATCGTCCGCTGAAGTTGAAGGGCGAGCGTCTCGTCATCGTAGGAATCGACGATCTGTGGTCGCGGCGCGCCGAGCCCTCGCGCGCGTTCAAGGACGTCGCGCCCGATGCCGCGACGATCGTTCTCGCGCACAATCCGGATACCGCGCTTTATGCGCGTCACCTCGGCCCGGGCGTGATGCTGTCGGGTCATACGCATGGCGGCGTGGTGCGAATTCCATTTTACGGCTCGCCGCTACGATCGATTCTTCGCATCGGGAAGCAGTTCTATGCGGGGCTGAACCTGTACGAGGATTTCTACATCTACACCAACCGCGGGCTCGGGACATTCTGGGTGCGTATTCGCATCAACTGCCGGCCGGAGATTTCGCGCTTCAGCCTGACGCCGTTGGCGTTGCTGAAGAGCGAGCATCGAAAGAGCTCCATCGCGGAGCCAATCATTCAGCCGCGGCGGCGTCGTCGCATCCGGCCGCGCCCGAAGAAAATCCGCGCGCGCGGGTGAGGCCGGCCTACCTCGATGCTCGATCTTGCCGTCATCGGCGCGACCGCCGTCACTCCTGGCGCGACGAAGCTCGCCGATGTTGGTATCAAGGACGGCAAGATCGCGAACATCGCTGCGCCGGGCACGCTGCAAGCTGCAAAATTCATCGATGCGCGCGGGATGCTGCTGCTGCCGGGCGCGGTGGACCCTCATACGCACCTCGACGCGGAAATGTTCGGGGCGAGGACTGCCGACGATTTCGAATCGGGAACCATCGCCGCGGCAGCGGGCGGCGTCACTACGATCATCGATTACGCATTCCAGACCGCCGTCGGATCGCTGGGTGAAGCGATTTCGAAGTGGGATGACAAGGCGCGCGGCCGCGCCGTCATCGACTATGGATTTCATGTAGCGATTCTCGATCCGACGCCCGCGGCAATCGCTGAGATTCCGAAGGTCGTCGAGCGGGGCGTGAGCAGCTTCAAAATTTTCATGATGCGCGGCTTCGAGGATCGCGCGCGCGATTTCCTGCGCGCCTTCAAGATGGCCGCCGAGGCTGGCGCGCTGCTCACGATCCATACCGAAGATGAGCATCTGATCGGCTACTGCACGGAGCGGCTGCTGGGCGGGGGAAATCGGAGCGTCGCGCATTTCGCCGCCAGTCGCCCGCCGCTCTCTGAGGCTGCTGCGGTGCTGCGCGGCCTCAAGATGACGGAGCTGACGGGCGCGCATGCCTATTTCGTGCATCTGTCGAGCAAGGCCGCGATCGATGAGATTCGTCGCGCGCGCCGCAACGGTGCAAACCGTGCGGTGCTCGCTGAGACGCGGCCCATTTATCTGTATCTCACCCAGGAAAAATTTCTCGAGCCGCAAGGCGAGAAGTTCGTCGGCTATCCTCCGCTGCGCGAGCGCGCCGATATCGATGCGATTTGGGAAGCGCTCGGCGACGGGACCATCGACGTCGTCGCGACCGACCATTGCAGTTGGCCACTGGAGCGCAAGACCGCGCCCGATCGCTTCACGCGGATTCCGCCTGGCATGTCGAATCTCGAGACGCTTGTACCGATGCTGTATTCCGAGGGTGTCGTGAAGCGGCGGATCTCGCTCGAACGGATGGTCGAGCTGGTGGCGTCGAATCCCGCGAAAATTTTCGGCCTCTATCCGCGCAAGGGCGCGATCGTCGAAGGCGCTGACGCCGACCTCGTCGTGTTCGATCCCGATGCGAAAGTTGTCGTGCATGCGAGCGAGATGCATTCGCGCGCCGATTATGATCCGTTCGAGGGATTCGAGGTCGCCGGATGGCCGCGCGCGACCATCTCTCGCGGCGAGATCCTGGTAAACGATCGAAAATCTGCTGCACGCCCGGGCCGCGGAATGTTTCTGCCGCGCGCACCGTTCTCGCCCGAGAGCGAAAGATGATTGTCGCAGTCGCCGGCGCGTCAGGCTTCATCGGACGCGCAATCGTTCGACGCCTCGTGACTGTGCCCGACGTTCGAGTTCGCGGGCTGAGCCGTTCGCCTGAGCGCGCGCGCCATCGCCTCGATCTTCCGAACCTCGAATGGGTTCGCGGGGAAGTCACCGAGCCTGCGACATTATCCAACGCGCTGCGGGGCGCCGATGCGATCGTGAGCGCCGTGCAGTTCGAAGGATATCCGGTTGAGAATCCGAAGAAGGGTCTGACCTTCGAGCGCGTCGATTACGGCGGCACGGTTGCGCTGCTCGACGCCGCAAAGTTGGCCGGTGTCACGCGCATCATCTACATCAGCGGCGCGGCGGCCGACGAGAACGCGACGCATCCGGGCTTTCGCGCGAAAGGACGCGCCGAGCGCGCGATTCGCGAATCCGGCCTCGCTTACACAATCTTCCGTCCGTCGCTGGTCTACGGTCCCGAGGACAAGGTGATGAACGGATTCGCGAAGCTGCTGAAATTCTCGCCCGCATTCGGCGTTCCCGGCACCGGACGTCAAAAGGTTCAGCCGCTGCTCGTCAATGATCTCGCCGCGTGCGTGGCGATGGCGATTGGCGGCAAAGGCTCCAACGCGACCTTCGAAATCGGCGGCCCGGACTTGATGACGTTCGATGAGATGATTCGCATCCTGATGGACGTTAGCGGTCATCGCCGTCCGATCATTCATATTCCCGAAGGATTGATGCGCGCGGGCGCCTCGATGCTCGAGCTGCTGCCGACGCCGCTGCTCTCGCGCGACGCGGTTACATTCGTGACCGCCGACAACGCGACTGACGTTCGACCGCTGGTCGCGGAATTTGGAATTCAGCTCACGCCGATGCGCCAAGGACTTCGTTACCTGGCGCGATAGTCATCCGATCGCGCGCCAACCCTCGCCTTCGTGGTCGAAGCGGAAGGTGTGCGGATGTATCACCTCGGCGAGAATTTCCAGCGACTCGACGATGCGCGGGCCGGGCCGATTGAAATATTGATTGCCGTCGGCGACGAACACTCTTCCATCGCGTACCGCGCGAATCTGCTTCCATCGATTTTGCTTCTGCAACAGATGCAGCTCTTCCGAGGCACGCGGAATCCCGAACCCGCAGGGAGCGATGAGGATCACTTCCGGATCCGCGGCAACGAGTTCTTCGAATTTCATCCACGGCGAATGCTCGCCGGCTTTGCCGAAAAGATTTCTCCCGCCCGCCATCTCGATGAGGGTCGGCATCCAGTTTCCGGCCGCCATCATCGGCTCGATCCATTCGATGCACGCGACGGTGGGTTTGTTTTTCAGCCGACTTGCAACCTCGCGAATCTCGTCGCATCGGATGCGGAGATCGTGAACCAGCTTGTCGCCTCGCTCGGGCACTTCAAGAGCCGAAGCGACGCGT
>DATGKG010000198.1:0-4716 GCA_035294805.1 Binataceae bacterium (SeqCode)
GACGGCGCGCTCAAGTTCCTGCTGACACCCGGCCACACCCCCGGCGAATGCTCGCTGCTGGTGAATCTGCCGAGCCGGAAGTTTCTACTGACCGGCGATACCGTCCACGTGCGCCAGGCGGTCGGCCCCGAAGCGACGATGCCGCTCGACACCGATCCGATTCAGTCGGTCATTTCAATCAAGCGCATCAAGGCGATTCGCGACATGCACGACGCCACGATGTGGATCACGCACGACCCGGTCGACTGGAAGGAACATCCGCATAAGGTCGAGTAGCGATGCCGATTTACGAATGGCAGTGCGGCGCGGGCCACGCCTTCGAAATGCTCGCCTCGCCGCGGGAGGCGACGAGACGCCCGCGCTGTCCCGAGTGCGGCGCGAAATCGGAGCGCGTCATCTCGGCCGTCGCGATTCATTCCGGAGCGCCGCTCCTCACGGCCTCGGAACGCGCGGCCGATCGCGACCTCGATGTCACCAGGCTCAAGCTGCCGAACGCGATGCGGCTATGCGCGATGGATG
Source organism: Binataceae bacterium (SeqCode) (assembly GCA_035294805.1). GTDB lineage: Bacteria > Desulfobacterota > Binatia > Binatales > Binataceae > DATGKG01. The sequence goes on from DATGKG010000198.1 coordinate 520, forward strand.
ACTACTCGGCGACGCGTCTCGCTGCCCATAAGCTCGGCCGTGGCAACGAATTCGACGACAAGATGGCGGTACGCAAGGAACGTCAGACCGCGCGGGCCGAAGCGCCGAGGAAGACCGCCGCGCCGCATAAACCGAAGCATTCTCATCAGCATTAGGTTTCCAAGATGATCGGACTGAAGGAACAAACGGTGCGCGGCGCGAAGTCGATCGCCGAGTTGCGCGCGAAGCATAGGTGGAACATCCCGCCCGATTACAATGTCGTGGTCGATTGCCTCGATCGGCATACCGAGCTACGCGACAAGGTCGCGCTGATCTACGAGGACGACGAAGGCCACAGCGCGCGCTATACCTTCGCGCAGATGATCGAGGCCTCGAATCGCTTCGCCAACGCGCTGCGCTCGATCGGCGTCCATCGCGGCGACGTGGTCGCGATTCATACGCCGCAGCGTCCCGAGACGGCCATCGCACACATGGCGCTGTATCGCCTGGGCGCGATCGCGCTGCCGATCTCGAAGCTCTTCGGCCCCGACGCGATTCAATATCGCCTCGATAACAGTTCGGCGAAAGCGATCCTGATGGAACCCGAGACGGTCGGGAAAATGGACGCCGTCGATCGCAAGAGCCTCGAAAATTTCAAGCACGTCATCGTGACCGATGGCGCCAAGGGCGGACTCAGCTTCGACGATCTGATGAACAAGGCCGCGCCGTCCTTCACCATGGAAAAATCCAGCGCCGAGGATCCGGTGCTTCTGATGTACACCTCGGGCACCACCGGCAATCCGAAGGGCGTGCTGCACGTCGCGCGTTACGTGCTCGGCCACAATGGCATCGATTACTCATACAACTATTTGCGTGACGGCGACCTCTACTATAGCCCCGCCGATTGGGCGTGGGCGGGCGGCCTGCTCGATGGACTGCTGGCGATTTGGCCTTACGGAATTCCCGTGCTCGCGTATCGCAGCAAGGCGCGCTTCGATCCCGATGTGACGTTCCGCCTGCTGGAAAAGCATGGCGCGTCGGTGGGCTTGTATCCGCCTACGGCGTTGAAGGTTCTGCGCGAGGTCAGCAAGCCGCGTGAGAAATACAAAAATCTCCGATTGCGATGCATCGTGAGCGGCGCCGAGCCGGTCAGTCCGCAACTCGCGAAATGGGTCGACGAGGAGTTGCAGGTCGAGTTCAATCAGGCGTTCGGTCAGACCGAAGCGAATTACTTCATCGGCACCATCAGCGCGATCGAAAAGGCGAATCTCGTTCCGCTCGGCAAAGCGTATCCCGGTCACGATGTCGCGATCGTCTCGCCCGACGGTGTTCCGGTGAAGACCGGTGAGAGCGGCGAGATTGCGATTCGGCGCGACTCTCCGGTCGTGATGCGCGAGTACTGGAAGAATCCGGCCGCAATGGGCGAGAAGTTCAAGGGCGAATGGTGCATGACCGGCGACCTCGGCCACATGGACGACGAGGGCTACATCTATTTCGCCGGACGCAACGACGATGTCATCAAGAGTTCCGGCTATCGCATCGGTCCGTCGGAAATCGAAGCGAAGATCATGGAGCATAAGTCGGTCGCCTCGTGCGCGGTGATCGGAGTGCCCGATCCTCAACGCGGACAGGCGATTAAAGCATTCGTGAAGCTGCTGCCGGGCTTCACGCCCTCAGACGCGATGATCGAGGAGATCCGGGTCCACGTGAAGACGCGGCTCGCTGCGCATGAGGCGCCGCGCGAGTTCGAATTTATGGATGAATTCCCTTCGACGGTGACCGGCAAAATTATGCGGCGCGAATTGCGCGCCCGCGAAGAACGAAAGATCGCGCGAAGCAAAGAATCTCGCGGAGGCAGTCATGATTGAAATCGGTGTATTCCACAACGGCGCCAGCGATCTTCCGATCCTCAGAACTCCCAGCGGCGTATGCGTCAATGAAGGCAACCTCGCCGAGGTCCACGAATCCAATCAGCGCACGCTGGTGAGCCAGATTCGCCAGGGCATCCTAGCCGACAAACTCGGCTTCAATTATTTCTTCATGACCGAGCATCACTTCCAACCCGAAGGCGCGGAGTTCAGCCCCAATCCGCTGCTGGCCGAAACCGCGATCGCGGCGCGCACGAAGCAGATTCGCCTCGGCCAGGCGGCGAATATCGTGACGTGGTGGCATCCGGTGCGAATCGCGGAACAGGCCGCGATGCTCGATGTGATCAGCGGCGGGCGTCTCGAATTTGGAATCGGCCGCGGCTACCAGCCTCGTGAGGCTGAGGTGTTTGGCTGGCCGTTCGCGACGATTCAGGACCAGGAGCGCAATCGCGCGTACTACCAGGAAGCGTACGACATCATCCTCAAATGCTGGACGCAGCCGTCGTTCTCGCATCACGGACAGTTCTTCACGATTCCACCGGTGTTCACGCGCTGGAACCATCAGCAGACCATCGCGTATTTCTCAACCGGGACCGCGGGCCGCAAGCTCGAAGATGTACTGCAAATTGGCAGCCCCGACCCCTACGGCGGTCCCAATCCCGTGATGCAGTCCTCGACGCTGCTGAAGGAGCTGCAGGTGTTTCCGCAACCGCTACAGCGGCCGTATCCGCAGATGTGGGAACCGCTCACCACTGAACGCTCGATCAAGTGGGCGGCGGAACGGGGACTCAACGGATATTTCATCGTCGAGCCGAACTCGCGGCTCCGGAAGAATCTCGATTTCTATTACGAGACATCGGAAAAAGCCGGATGGCCCGATCGCCTGAATCGCGGACACCTCAAATACGGCTGGGATTCGGAAAAGCGTCGCGGCGTGCTCACCGGCCGCTACATCCATCTGCTGTTGCCCGGCATGGACCGCGATCGCGAGTTGAAACGCTTCCATGCCGGCCTCGAGCTACAATGGGACTACTACGGGCCGTTCGGCTTCGCCGCGGTGCTCGCGGATGCCGACGAGGAAAAGCTCGCGCTCGACAAGAAGGTCGATGCGAATACGCTGCTCAAGAAGGAGATCGCCATCTTCGGCACCGCCTCGGAAGTGACCGCGGCGATCATGCGCATCAAGGAGCAGTGCGGCTACGAGGACTTCGCGTTCAACACCTGGTTCGAGACGGGAGGCTTCAGCAGCTCCGAGGTCGAGGATCAGATGCAGTACTTCGCCGAAGAAGTGAAGCCGCAACTCGCGCGCGCATGCGGCGGGCAAGTGCAGAATCCGCAGCTCGGACTCAACTTCGAGTAGCGAGGCGGATCACTTCGAGCGCTGCTCGTCGAAAGTCTTGTCGATTCGCTCGAAGCGGCGGCGGATAAGGTCGCGGCTCTCGTCATGCGGCAGGATGTAGAGCCGGTTGGCGATAATCGCGTCGACGACTTTGGTTGCGACCGCATCGGGCGTCATCACCTCACCCGCCATCACGATGCTGCTCGAAGCCTGCGCTTGCGGTCGCGGCGATGCTGCGGCGCCGCCGAAATCCGCGGTGCGATTGCGCTCCGAACTTCCGATATTCGTCTCGACGCGCAACGGACATAGCACCGACACTCCGATGTTGTGTTGGCGAACTTCGCGACGCAGCACCTCGGCGAGCGCGACGACGCCATACTTCGCAACGCTGTACGTCCCGAGGCCTTCGGTCGGCACCAGGCCGGCGATCGATGAGGTGAACACGATTTGGCCGCCCTGCTTCTGTTCGATGAGGCGCGGCAGAAAAGCCTCGACGCCGTGAATCGGCCCCCACAAGTCCACCTTGATGATCCATTCCCAATCCGAATGCTTCATCTGCGCGATGTGGCCGTTGATCGCGACGCCCGCGTTGTTGAACACGATGTGCACCGCGCCCATTTTGGAAAACGCGGTGTCCGCGAGATGCTGCACCGACGCGAGATTGGCGACATCGCATACGACGCCCTCGGCCTTCGCCCCCGATGACGACAGTGTGGCGACCGCCTTGTCGAGCGCGGATGCTTCGATATCGGCAATGACAATCTTCGCGCCTTTCGCCGCCAGAGCTTTCGCCGTCGCGAATCCGATCCCGCTCGCGCCGCCGGTGATGACCGCAACTTTCCCGCTTAGATTTTCCATGCCTCACCCTATACCTCGCGCGAGGCTCATCGCGCGAGGCCGGGAAGCAGTTGCACCAGCCCACTCGCGATAAACTCAACCGCGACCGCCGCGAGCACGAGACCGAGCAGCCGACTGATGATGTTGATGCCGGTTTTGCCGAGCAGGTTACGG
>DATGKG010000199.1:0-12732 GCA_035294805.1 Binataceae bacterium (SeqCode)
AAAAGCCGCACAGTCCGGCCTCCAGTCCTTCCGCCAGCAGCCGGCGCATCTCGGCGCGCTCGGCTTCGGTGGCGGGACGCGTCTTGGCCGCTTCCAGGCCCATCACATAGGTCATCAGCGACGCGGTCGGCATGTACTGGATGCAGTTGACGCCCTTGGGCGAGCGATCGAGCGAATCGAGGTATTGCGGGATCGTCTCCCAATCCCAGTTGATGCCGGCCTTCATCGAGGCGTAGGGGATCGCTTCGGTGCGCGTCATGGTGAGCATCGAGCGATCGCGGAAATCCGGCTTGCACGGAGCGAAGCCGAAGCCGCAGTTGCCGAGCACCAGCGAGGTGACGCCATGCCATCCGGAGATCGTGCAGTACGGATCCCATCGGATCTGCGCATCATAGTGGGTATGCAGATCGACGAAGCCCGGCGCGACGATCAAGCCGTCGGCATCGATCACCTTTTTGGCGAAGCCGGGAGCGCGGCCGCCAATTTGCGCGACCTTGCCGTCCTTGATCCATACATCACCGCGGTAGCGCGGAACTCGCGTCCCATCGACGATCGTGCCGCCTTTGATTTGAATATCGTAATCAGCCATCGAGTGTTCCCTCCTGGTGGTAAGGACAATGGTAAAGACTTGGGCGTCCCAAGCTATGATGTTCCTGCTTGGTTGTAACAACATTAGCGCGGTTGTTCCAGCGCAGCAGCATTTCAAATGCAGCCGAACTCGGAACTACATCGCCGCCTGAGTTCCATCATGCTCACCGACAGTCTTCGCCTTTTCTTCGTTGAGCGAAGATTTAGCGATCAAGTGAGTTCGTTTCTGTACTTGGTGTCGGATCCAATTCACTCTGTTGTTTTCGATACGCGCCGTCTTTCGTAAGTGAAAAGTCCTTGTATCTCCTGCACTTAATGGGTTTGTTTTCGCACTTTTCCTGTTTCGCGCGAGGCCTCCAAAAGCCGACGGCGCCCCCTCGGGCGCCGTTCACCTGATGTTACCAGAATCCAGCCACCGGCGCATCGGGGCTGGATTAGCGAAACTCAACGGTGAGTCTCCTGCCGTTCCAGCGTGGCAAGTTTCGAATACAGCGGCGCCCGATGTTTGAGTCCCTGTTGTTCGCCTGCCTGAACATCTTGTGACCGATCTCGTAGGATGGATCGGGATGGCAGGGTTTCTGATGATCGTGTTCGCGCGATGGTGGACACGAGAATCGAACTAGTGCGCCGCGCTATTCGGTTTCGATTCAAGCCTGATATACAAACCTCAAACCCGAGGCGCGAGCGAGCGCCAAGATTATACGGCGAGATTTTATCGGAGGAGCAGCATCATCATGCGCAGGCTGGAAAACAAAGTAGCGGTCATCACCGGCGCGGCGAGCGGGATGGGACGCGCGACCTCGATTCGATTCGCACAGGAAGGCGCCTCGATCGTGGTCGCTGATTTGAATGTCGCGGGCGGCGAATCCGTGGTGCGCGAATGCAAGGAGAACGGCGGCAACGCGGTCTTTCAAAGGGCCGACGTCAGCTCCGAGGCCGAGGTCAAGGCGATGATCGATCGCGCGGTGAAGGAGTTCGGCCGCCTCGATATCACCTATAACAATGCCGGCATCGGCGGCGCGGTCGGACCGATCGAAAACATCTCGGTCGAAGATTGGGACAAAACTTTCGCGGTGCTGGTGCGCGGAGTCTTCCTCGGCATCAAACATTCGGTGCCGATCATGCGCAAGCAGGGCGGCGGCTCGATCATCTCAACCGCGTCACTCGCGGGCCTGCAGGGCTATGACGGTATCCATGCGTATTCGGGCGCGAAGGCCGCGGTGGTGAACATCACGCGTTCGGCCGCGATCCAGCTCGGGCCGGATCACATCCGCGTCAATTGTATCTGCCCCGGCGGCATCAACACGCCGATTCTTTATGGCACCACGCCAGGCGGCGAAAAGATCATGGAGAAGAATCTTCAGCGCGCGCAGCCGATCAAGCGCGCGGGCCATCCGCTCGATATCGCGAATATGGCGCTATTCCTCGCCTCCGACGAATCCGAATGGATCACCGGCGCGGCGATGGTCGTCGATGGCGGCGCGATCGCGGGCGAATCGATTCGTCTCGCGCAGAATCAGGAGACCAACGGGCTGCCACAGCAGGGCTTCGCGGGCCCGTCGTTTCAAAGATAAATAACCCGCGGGTGCTCAAGCATTTTCGGGCGGTCCCTGCATTCACGGCGCTGCGTCGCCAGGGATAAGCGCGCAGGGTATGTTGGTCCGGCAAACGTGAAGCCATGCCAACTGCCACCAACCTCGAATGCAAACAAGACGCCGGAATCTTCGCGCCGGTCATCGATCGCAACCGGTGCGAAGGCAAAGAGGACTGCGTGCAGATCTGCCCCTACGACGTCTTCGAGATGCGCAAGCTGAGCGCCGAAGACAAGGCCGCGCTGCCGTTCATCTCGCGCGTCAAGGCATTCGTGCACGGCAACTGGCAGGCCTTCGCGGTGCGCGGAGATGATTGCCACGCCTGTGGATTATGTGTGGCCGCCTGCCCCGAGCATGCGATCAAACTGCATCGCGCGGGATGAGAGACCCCGGCTTGCGGTTGCTTTCGCGAAAAGTGTCCGAGTGCCTAGTTCGTCACCGTCCATTGCGCACTGTCACCGTCGCAAGTATTGACCATGTATTGATAGGAGCTTTGGGCGGCACCGTACAAAACGCCCATAAAGTCGTAGTGACAGTAGCTCGTCCCGTCCGAGATGGGGACTGTAGTCGACTGTCCCGGTGCGATGCTTTGACCGCTCAACAGATTGCTGGTCCCGCTCCAGTCCGTAGCGTGGTAGCTCGACGATGCGTACAACTCGGTCATCGTATAGGTCGTTTTGTTCGTCACCGTGATATTTTTGCCGTCGGCCATCGCACAGGGGGCCGCGGCAATGGCGATGGCGATCACTGCGGGCGGCACAAATTTTAGAAACTTCATCGTACCTCCTTTACTCATTCGCAGAAGGCGCTCTCAGAATTTGTGAGCGTGGTTGGGAAATTAATTCCGAAAAATGGATTGGGCAGCACTACCAGATGCGAGGCGCTAAACGAGACCGACACGGTCACGGTGCTGCCGAATGTACATGGAGTGGGATTTACGGTGCTGGTAAGGTACTTGCCGGAACCGGTGCTGATAATCGGCGACGCCACCGAAACCATGTAGCTCTGAACGGCAGACTGCGAAGCACTCGGATTGGTCGCCGCATAACGCGCCGCTTGATAGTCAGCCTGTCCAAGGCCGAGGACGGCGAGGCCAAGAAGCGAATATTGAATCCCGATCAGCATCACGAACAAAACGAGCGGAGTGATCAGGGCGAGTTCTACCGAAGCCTGTCCGCGATGAACGCCGGCGATCCTCGGAGTGCTAATCGAACCCCCAGTGGTCATTACAATAGGCTTGGTTTCAACTGAATCGACGATCATCATTCAGCCAGTTGTAGTTACAACGAGAGTCCAGAGTTCATTTGATCAGGATCGGATTGCCGCGCGATCCGAAGTAAGGTGCATTGGGATCCCCGAAGCTGTTGGCCACTACCTGACTGATGAAATTAACCGTGACCTGCCCACTGCTGTAGTTGTCGAGCCAGACCGAGGCGAAAGCCTTGACCTGCACCGAGGATCGGCCATTCTGATGTTCCCAGTCCACCACCGGCAGAATCATCACTCGAGGATCGTTTAGCGCGTGGCAGGAATAAGAACCGGTGGGATCAACGGTGGCAGCTGTGTCAAGACGATCCTGAAAACCCTGATCGACCGGACCGACTTTTTTGCCCGGTTCGGTAGTAACCCAATCACCCACGGTGATCATCGAGTTGAACCCGTCGGCAATATTCGTGCGCAGGTTGGCACCGCCGTTGCCTCCCAGCGCCAGCAGGTCCCAGTTGCCGGGCCCGAGCTGGCCCTGCTGTAGAGTGATCTGCTCGCCATCAGAGTATTTAGTGTTGACATCGAGTCCGATGGGGATGAGTTGGCATCCACCCACTGTCGCGCAGGAGCTGCCATTGGCCCCGCCGTTGTCGCCGCCGGCTGGAACCTGTCCCGGCATCGTCGCATTCAGCGTACTCGGCGCAAACTGCGGCGCCGCGGTGGCAGCGGTCGTGACGGTCCCGCTGGTCAGTCCCAGGACGCGGGCAAAGTAGTAAGGAACATTGCGCTGGAGTTTGATGGAGATCGATAAATCGTCGGCGGCAACGCTGGTCGACACGATTTCGGAGCTCTTTATGCCGTTGCTCAACGCGAGTTGAGTGGCCGCCGTCTGCGCGGTCGAAGGATTGTCCGGCAGATAGTTGGCGCCGGCGATCGCCGCCGCATCGGACGCCTTCTGCAACTGCATCCAATTGAAGTAGAAGACCGAAACGTCGGTTCCCAGCGCGATTGCACCCAGCAGAGCGGGGATTATCAACGCAAAAATAACCAACGTCTGGCCGCGACTACATCGGTTCATACGTCACTCCAAAAAACTGGTGCCCAAGGGGGCAGAGCATTTTGAGTGCCGTAGCGGTCTACTACGCCAGTAGGACTTTTATGTTGCTGTATATAGCAGCGTTGGGCTGTTACGCCCTCGAAGTTGCACAACCGCCAAAATGCGTTGCAATGCCGCTTCTACCTTCCCATGATCTCCCGAATACCGGCTTCGATGCGGGCCTCGTCGGGGACGGCCACTTTTTCCAGCGGCGGGCTAAACGGGATCGGCACATCCAATGCCGTGACGCGCTTTACCGGTGCATCGAGGAAGTCGAAGCCTTTGTCCGCAATGATCGCCGCGATGTCGGCTGCCGCGCCGCCGCGCAGATGGCCTTCGTCGGCAATCAGCACGCGATTGGTCTTCTCGACTGATGCGAGAATCGTGTCCTCATCCAGCGGGATCAGCGTGCGAGGGTCAACGACCTCGACCGAGATACCTTCCTTGGCGAGTTTTTCGGCGACCTTCAGCGTCTTCGATACCATCGCCCCGATCGCGACGACGGTGAGTTGCGTACCCTCGCGCTTCACCGCGGCCTTGCCGAGCGGCACGAGGTGATCGCCGTCGGGAACATTCTCCTTCAGACGACCCAAGCCGCCATGCTCGAACACGATGGTCGGATTGTTGTCGCGAATTGCGCTCTTGAGCAGACCCTTCATGTCCGAAGGACCCGAAGGAACGACCAGTTTCAGTCCCGGCACGCTGAGGAACTGCGCGTATACGGTTTCCGAATGCTGCGCCGCCGCGCCGCCCATCGCGCCGTAGACCGCACGAAAAGTGATCGGCATGGTCGCCTGCCCGCCCGACATGTAGCGCAGCTTCGCGGCCTGGTTGCACACCTGATCGAATGCGCAATAGAAAAAGCTGGCGAACTCGACCTCGCAGATAGGGCGCGTACCGGCCATCGCGGCACCGACCGCCGCGCCGACGAAGCCCGCCTCCGCGATCGGCGTGTTACGCACGCGCTTGAGCCCGAACTTGTCAACGAGGCCCTTGGTCGCGCCGAATGCGCTCAGCACCACGTCCTCGCCCATGACAAAGGTAAGCGGATCGCGCTCCATCTCTTCGACCAGCGCGGTGTTTATCGCCTGGATGAAATTCAATTGCGGCATCGTCGTTGCCTCGCTACTCCGCGAAAACGTCGTCGGTGACTTCTGATACGTCGGGCAGCGCGCTCTCGCGCGCGAACTTGATCGCATCCTCGAGCTCGGCCGCGGTCTCGCTATCGATGCGTTCGAGTTCCGCCTTGCTCACCTTGCCGCCGCCCACCAGGAATTGTTGATACCGAATGATGGGGCATTTGAGCTTCCACTCCTCGACTTCCTTGGTCGGCCGATACGCGCCCTCACCGAGGAATGCCGCCTCGCCCACAACGTGCCCTTCCCACCGATAGGTTTTGCACTCGAGCAGCGTGGGACCATCGCCCGCGCGCGCACGCGCGACCGCCTCGCTGGCGTGCGCGAAAACCTCCATCACGTCGTTGCCGTCAACGATGACTCCCGGGATGTTGTAGCCGTGTGCGCGCTGCGCGATGTCACGGACCGAGGTCACGGTCTGCATTGGGGTGAACTCGCCGTAGCCGTTATTCTCGCATACGAAGACGACCGGCAGCTTCCACACCGCCGCGAGGTTGAGCGATTCGTGAAAGGTGCCTTCGTTGGATGCGCCGTCGCCGAAGAAGCATGCGGTTACGTCGTCCTTGTCGGCGATCACCGCGGCGAGCGCCGAGCCGGTCGCGATCGGCAGGCCTCCGCCGACTATCCCGTTAGCGCCGAGGATACCGAGTGCGTAATCGACGATATGCATCGAGCCGCCCTTTCCTTTGCAGTAGCCGGTGCGCTTGCCATACAGCTCCGCCATCATGCGGTTGAGCTGGCCGCCTTTGGCGAGCAGATGGCCGTGGCCGCGATGGGTCGAGGTGATGCGATCGGTTTTGCGCAGCGCCGCGCATACGCCGGTCGCGGAAGCCTCCTCGCCAATCGAAACGTGGACAAAGCCAGGCAGCTCATTGGCGAGCGCGAGGTCGCGCGTCTTGGTTTCGAACTGGCGAATGCGCTGCATCGAGCGATACATCTCGAGCAGTTTGTCCTTGCCGACATCCATGATGGATAACCTCCCGCGAAGTGATGCGCCGCCGAGGCGAACGCTAGTCCCGATGCATCCTTGGCGTCAAATGATCGCTCCGCGAGCGCGCTGCATGATAGAAGTTCTTCAGTTATGGGAATCGTTGCGAAAAAAACGGCGGGCGTGCGGCGCGCCAGGCGCACCGTTGTTCCCGGTGTTATCGGCAAATCTGTCGCCAAGCTGTTGCGCGTCCTCGAAAAGGAGGCGCCGAAGTGGAACGCCCCCATCGTCGCGCTAGCCGCGCAACAGAATCGGAGTCCCTTCCTCACCCTCATCGGATGCATCCTGAGTCTCCGCACCAAAGATCAGATGACGGCGGTCGCATGCGAGAAATTGTTTGCGAAAGCGCGCACTCCAGAGGCGATGCTCGCGATGACACCGAAAACGCTCGAGAAGCTCATCTATCCGGTCGGGTTCTATCGCACCAAGGCGCGCGTGATTCGCGGAATCTGCCGCGATCTCATCGAAAAGTTCGGCGGCGAGGTGCCGGACAACATAGATGATCTGCTCACGCTGAATGGCGTGGGACGCAAGACCGCCAATCTCGTGGTGACGCAGGCATTTCGCAAACCCGGCATCTGCGTGGACACGCACGTGCATCGCATCTCGAATCGATGGGGTCTGGTCGCGAGCAAGACGCCCGACAAAACCGAGATGGCGTTGCGAAAAATCCTGCCGCGCCGCCATTGGATCGATTACAATACGATTCTGGTCGCGTTCGGCCAGACGCTATGCCAGCCGGTGTCGCCGTGGTGCTCGCGATGTCCGATCGCCGCCACATGCCCGAAGATCGGCGTCGTGCATTCGCGATAATACAATCGCTCCTTCCAGCGTGGACGCGAAGCGTCTTTCAGGAGGATTCCCGCATATGGACATAGGATTTATCGGACTCGGCTCCATGGGTTTGCCGATGGCGACCAACCTGCTCGCCGCCGGCCACAAGCTGCGCGTATACAACCGCACCGCCGCGAAGGCCGACCTGCTGGTCAAGCGCGGCGCCGAGTTGATGTCGAATTCCGCGGCGGTCGCCTCGTCAGGCGGCGTCGTCATCACGATGCTCGCGGACGATGCGGCACTCGAGAGCGTCGTGGTGGGCGTCGATACCATCGCGCATCGCCTCGCACCCGGCGGCATTCACATCTCGATGAGCACCGTCGCGCCGGCGACCGTGCGCAACCTCGCGCAGTATCACGCGGAGAACGGCAGCACCTACCTCGCGGCGCCGGTGTTCGGCCGTCCCGAGGCCGCCGCGGCGAAGCGGCTTTGGATATGCCAATCGGGCCCACATGAGGCGAAACATAAGGTCAGGCAAATCCTCGAGGCGATGGGGCAGAAGATTTTCGACTTCGGGGAGGCAGTCAGCGCGGCCAACACGCTGAAGGTGGCGGGAAACTTTCTCATCGCGGCGGCGATGGAATCCATGGCGGAGGCGCTCGCGATGCTCGAGAAGAGCAGCGTTGATCGCGCGGCGGCAATCGAGATGCTTAGCTCGACGCTGTTCGCTTGCCCGGTCTATCAGGGATACGGCAACGCGATCGCGCAGATGCGCCATATGCCGGCGGGATTTCGCTTGCAACTCGGGCTCAAGGATGTAGACCTCGCGCTGAAAACGGCCGCCGAAGTCCGCGCGCCGATGCCGATCGCATCGATGCTGCACGATCGTTTCCTTACCAGCATCAGCAAGGGACGCGCGGAGATGGACTGGTCGGCGATAGCGCTGGCGGCGCGCGACGACGCGGGTCTGCCGCCGTCGAAGTAAACGGATGGCCCCCGTATCGAGAACGTTCGCGATCGCGCTTGCCGCACTAGGGATCGTGATGGTCGCGCGCGCGGCACTCGCGATCGATTTCTACGAGATCCAGATTTATCCGACTGAGACCGATCCGCAGTATCATCTGGATCTGGAGCTTCATTCGAACAGCACCACCACATCGGCGGGGCACGAGGCGAAAGAGCAAATCGATCCGCATCAGATTCACGAGACGCTGGAGGCGACGTTCGGAGTGCTCCCCCATGTGGAAATCGGCCAGTATTTTTGCACCGCCAAGTTCGACAACGGCCACTACGAATACGCAGGGTCGCGCACCAAAATGCATTTCGGCATTCCGCAAACGATGGATTGGCCGGTTTCGTTCGGCGGCAATATCGAACTCGACTACATGCGCCGTGCCGCGGAGGATCAGCCGCTGACGCTGGAGATGCGCCCGATTGCCGAATCGCACATCGGCAAGCTGCTGATTGTCGCGAACCTTCCCTTCGAGAAGCCGTTCGCCGGCGCGGGGACGCACAAGGGCGTCACACTATCGCCGCAGGGCCAGGTTCTGTATCAGGGACTCATCTATGACTGGCTGTCGCCGGCGGTCGAGTATTACGGTGACATGGGCGCGATTCGCGAGCTGCCTAAGGTGCAAGATCAGCAGCATTTCATTGTGCCGACCCTGAACTTCGACTTCATTCCGCAACTGGAGCTGAACCTCGGGGTTGGCTTCGGCCTGACGCGCGCGAGCAACGGCACCTTCGTGAAGACCATCATCGGATGGACCTTCTAAGCGTGTGGCAGAAACCAAGTTGCGCGTAATGAGAGGTTAAACTAGGCTCGACTGACTGGCCTGTAATTCAATGTCTTCCTCATATCAGGTCCGCAAAACCGAAGAGAAACTCGGCCTGATTTTTGGCCGCATCGGCTCAATTCGCCTGCGGCTCAACTCGCTCGCGTGGCAGCGCGGAGCGTTCGGGCTGCTGGCATGGACCATCGCGATTGGCGCAATCACTGTGCTGGCGGCGTTCTATCTTCAGCCACTGACGTTCCTTATCGCGGTGGCGATTCTCGCATCGATCGCCATCGCGGGCGTGACCGAAAGCATCCGCACAGCATGGCGAATGCATGTCAATCGCGCCGGCGCCGCATCGATCGCCGATCGGCGCGCCGAGTTGAAAGGTCGTCTCGAAACCATCATCGAGATCGGCCAGCGGCAGAAAGTCGTCAAGCTGCGCCACGGTCCCGAGCATCTGATGCTGTGGTCGTACCTGATCGAGGACACGCTCAGCCGGCAGGATGAATTCGAGCCCGCGCGGATCGAAGCGCGACGCGTCTCGCGCTCGATTTATGGCCTCCTCGCCGCGGTCGCCTTGGCGCTCGCGATCGCTCCGCTCATCATTCGCATGCACGGCAAGCCGCTTCCGATTCCCGCCAATCAGGATGAGATGACGCTGGACCTCAACGATTTGCATCTGCGCGCCGCCGATCCCGATTCCGATGACGGCGTCGAAGTTCACGCCGACGCAGCCACCATGCGCCGGCTGGAGGACAAACTCGCGGCGGAGAGCGCGGCCGGAAGCGGCAAGGGCTCCGATACGCCAATGGATCGCATGATGAGTCATGCGAAGGGACTTGCAGGACGATTGCAGGACAAGCTCACGGGGCGCACCCAACAGCAACGTCAGCGCATCACGTTGAAGCTCGCGGACAATTCGCAGGACATGAACTCGCTCGAGAAGCGCGACCCGGTCAAGCTCAATCCGCGTCGCAAGGGCGAGGATGCCGACGCGCACTTCGAGCATGAGAAGAACGGCGGCGATTCGCCGATCCCCAACACGCCGCAGTTGACCGCCAATAATCCGGAACGCAACACGATGGGCGGCGGTGGCGACGAGGAAAGCAGCACGCCCGAGCAGCGCGCGAATCCGTCGGACAACTCGTCGGACAAATCCGACGACCAGGTAAATAGCGATTCGAGCACCAACGGTGGCTCCTCGCATGGTGTCGGCGCTGATCCGGATACGCTGTTCGGCTCGCCGGCCGGTTCCAAACTCGGAGGCCAGGGATTCGAGATTTCCATCGACGCGCGCTCTGAGGTCAAGGGGCCGAAAGCCGCAGGCCACGCGTACTTGCCGCCCAAGGTCCGCACGCCGCTCAGCTCTACTCAGCATCCGGATGAGCCGATCGCGCGCGCCGCGGTGCCGGAAGACGATCGCGCCGCAATCAAGAAGGTGTTCGAACGATGAGCGAAGTCAGCGCCCTTGAGATGCCGACGGTGGGCGATTTCGCCCGCGTCTTTCGCCACATCCAGGCGGAGATACATAAGGTGATTGTCGGCCATGAGCAGGCGGTCGAAGAGCTGCTGATGGCGCTCTTCGCGGGCGGTCATGTGCTGATCGAAGGCGTGCCCGGCACCGGCAAAACCACTCTGGTGAAGACGCTCGGACTCGCGCTCAATCTGAGTTTCAATCGCATCCAGTTTACCGTCGACCTGATGCCGGCGGACATCACGGGCACGCGCGTCATTCTCACCGGCGAAGACGGCCGGCGCGATTTTCAATTCCAGCGCGGACCGGTGTTTTGCAACCTCCTGCTCGGCGACGAGATCAATCGCGCGACGCCGAAGACCCAATCGGCGCTGCTCGAAGCGATGGCGGAGTTGCAGGTAACCGTCGCCGCGAAAACCTATCCGCTCGATCCGCCATTTTTCGTGATGGCGACGCTCAATCCGATCGAGATGGAGGGAACCTATCCACTGCCCGAGGCGCAGCTCGATCGCTTCCTCTTCAAGGTGCGGCTGAATTATCCCGATGAAGAGCAGTTGGTGCGCATCATCTCGACGACGACCGGACCGGAGGAGGCGGGGGTCGAAGCCGCGTTCCCGCGCGAGGAAGCCGCGATACGCATCGAGGGGCTGAAGAAGCTGGTGCGCAACGTCATCGCGGCGCCGGCCCTCGAGCAGTATGCAGCGCGGATGGTGCGTGCGACGCAGCCGGCGAATTCCAAATTCGTGTCGGATTCGCCGCGCGCGGTGCACGAGGAAACCGTCAATCGCTACGTGATGTTCGGATCCAGTCCGCGCGGCGCGCAGGCGCTGATTCTCGGCGGCAAAGTGCGCGCGCTGCTGGATGGGCGCGCCAACGTCGCGCGCGAAGACATCGAGGCGATTGCACCGTCGGCGCTTTCGCATCGCATCATGCTCAACTACGCCGCGCATTCCGACGGCATCGATGGCGCGCATGTGGTCGAGCGCGTGGTGCGATCGATTCATTCGGCGCGGCCGGTGTAGGAGTTGGCGATGCTCGAAGCTCGCGCATTCGAGCCGGACTTTCTGCGGCGACTCGATCGCCTGGTGCTGGGCGTGCGCCGCGCGCGCACCGTCCGCAATGGTCAGCGCACCATCGGACGGGTGCAGGGACTTGGCATCGAGCCGGAGAATTTCAAAGAGTACAACGAAGGCGACGACCTGCGCTTCCTCGATTGGAACGCATACGCGCGTCTCGACGATTTGCTCATCCGCACGTATCGCACCGAGCGCCAGGTCGAGATCTCGGTGCTGCTCGATGCCAGCGCGTCGATGGCAATGCCTGAGCGCGACGACAAATTCGGCCTCGCGCGCGCGCTCGCCGCGGCGTTCGCCTACATCGGGATGGCGGAGAATGACGCGGTGCGTATCGTGTCGTTTGGCGCGCCTCGCGACGGCATGAAGCTTCGGGCGACGCCGTTCTATCGCCGTCGCGAGCAGTATCAGTCATTCAAGCCATACCTCACCGAGTTGCGATGCGAGGGGGAGACGCGGCTCTCATCTGCCGTCGGCGAATTGCTTCTGCAGCGGCGTCCAGCCGGCGTCGTCGTCGTGATTTCCGACTTTCTCGTGAACCAAACGGATTTCGAAGAGGCGATGCTGCATCTGCTTGGAACCCATCATGAGGTCAAGCTCGTCCATGTTATGGGCGAGATGGAATCCGAGGGCTCGTATCCGCCCGGGCTATATCGAGTGCGCGACTCCGAGAGCGGCGAGATTCGCGAGGTCGCGTTCGGCCCCGAGCTGGCGGCGGCGTGCCGCAGTCGCGTCGCGGCGATTTCCGAGCGCCTGCACGAATTTTGCGTGAGCCACGCGATTGTCTACGCGCAGGCGTTCGGCGCGCGTCATCTCGATGCGATCCTCGAACGCGAACTGCCGGTGATGGGGGTGATTCGTTAGGTGGGCCTGCTCAACCCGAATCATCTGCTATGGGGGGTCAGCATCGCGATTTTGCTCGCGATCTATCTCCGCTCGCGCTCGCGTCCCACCATCGAGGTTTCGAGTCTGTTGCTCTTCGATGAGGCTGCGGCACCGGCGGCGCGCGTGCGTCATCTGCGCATCG
>DATGKG010000200.1:0-8933 GCA_035294805.1 Binataceae bacterium (SeqCode)
CGTCAGGGATGGCGAGCATGTCGGCAAGCTTGGCCGCATCGAAGTTGCCCACCCAGCAGGTGCCGAGGCCCAAGGCCCATCCGGCGGTCGCCATGTTCTGCACCGCCTGCGCGCAATCGACGTCGGCCCATCGCGCGTTGCCCACATCCTTAAGGATGACGATTGCAGAGGGCGCATCGGCGACGAAGCGTCCGGTGGTGCATACCGCGCCCATCGCCTTAAGGCGTTCGCGATCGCGCACCACGATGAACTGCCAAGGCTGCAGGTTGCGCGCGCTCATCGCATGCCGCCCCGCCTCGACGATTTTGGCGAGCTTGTCATCTTCAACGGCGCGCGGCGCGAAGTTGCGTTGAACCTTGCGAGACGTGATCGCATCAATGGCATCCATAAGGTCTTTTTCTACAATTAGGCGCATTCGAATTCCAGACAAAACCACAAAGGCACAAAGACACAAAGGTAGGAACGGATGCGGAGCGCAACGGTCCTTTTAGGAAAAATCTAACAGGGCCGCTGCGGCCGGCATCTGATGGCTGCTCCGACCTTTGTGTCTTTGTGCCTTTGTGGTTCCTTCTGCTTCTGCCTCCTGCGAATACCGCACCGCCGGCTACGTCATAACATTGGGCATACGTGCGCGCGTGCAAAGGTCCATAAACGATAAACTGCTAGAATTACTCTCGATACTCGCACGGCGAGGGGTGGTGCGTTAAAAGGATGGTTGAGCCGGAGGAGGTCGCCGCGCTCGCAACTTGGTCGCGCGCGATGGGCGAGACCACCGCAGGTCAGTCGGTTCGGTCGTGGCAGTTTCAACAAGCATTGGCCGGCGGGGTGTAACGCGAACCCTACTCGCGACGGTACTGATTACTCTCGCGGCGCCAGCGGCTTGTGCCTACGCGGCGTCGCCGCTCTCGCTGTTTTATCGCGGCCGTGACAATCTCATCATCGATCGTCTCGCGCTCGATCCTTCGACCCATCGCGTCGATGCGCTCGCGAACGCGCAGTGCGCCGTTTTTCATGAAACGCTGCCGTCGCCCGGCTCCGAGATGGATCAACTACGCGGATTCGTCGTCAGCGGAGGCGGCCTGCTGGTGGTGCTCGGCAAGGACACGCCGCCGGCATCGCTCGCCGCGCTAACCGACGACAACATCCAGGAAGGCAATCCGGTCGAAGCCGCCGAAGGCCCGTATCACGCCGCCGAGGCTGAAAAACTCGGCGCCGTGATCGAGTATGTCGGTCCGCGCGACGATCCGCTTCGCGGCAACATCAGTTGGAAGTCGGCGGTGCGGGTGTTCGAGCGATGGATCCTCAACGTCAATCGGGGCGACGTGCTGGTCCAGACCAGCGACAAGGACCCGGTCCATCCGCATACGCCGATTCTGGTAAGGCTCGCACTCGGTCACGGCACCATCTACGTGCTCAATGTGTGGATGACTGAGGGCAATCAGGCCGAGCGGATCCGCAGCTTTGCTGCGATGCTGGGGGGCGTCGAAGGCACGCGCAATTACGACTTCCAGCGCTGGCCCTATTTCAACTGGATGCTGTATGACCTCACGCGAAGCGCGGCGCATGTCACGCCGGTAGAGTTTCGCCATTGGGTCGCGGCTCCGGTTCCGCACGGATCGCAAATCGTGATCCTCGCGGCGATTTTCATGTCGTTGTTCGCGCTGTTCGCGATCGCGCTGTTGTTCGCGCGCCGCTACAGCCTTCGACATCCGGAAGCGCTCAGTCATTTCTATCGGCCGATCGTGCATGAGCCGCGCCCTTCGTCATTGGGCGCGGCGGCGATGCCCGCGATACAGATGCCCGATGAGCCGGCGAAGAGGAGCGCGCTGGCGCATCGTGGCGATCCGCGCTGGGAGGTAGTCGGGTTTCATCGCCCGCTGTCCGGTTTCTTCTACAACTACCTGCTCTCGCTCCTCGTGATGATCCCGTTCAACTTCGTGTTCACATTCTATATCGAACGCAACTACATCAATCCGTTTCTCGAGGCGCGCGGTGCGTGGGGCGCGGTCACCCAGTTCATGGGATTTTTCTTCGCGCTGCTCGATTTGGGCACCGGCCAGGCGATGGTGAAATATTTCGCCGAGTATCGCGTGCGCGATCCCGAGCGCGCGATCACTTACGCGCAGTTCTTCATCTGGTTCCATGCGCTGGGGGGCGTCCTCGCGGTGACGCTACTCGGCATCATGGCGGCCGTCTTCATGCCCGAAACAACGGTGGCATTCCTCACGTGGTTTGTGATCCTTCACACGCTCAGCCAATTCCCCGGCTTCACCGCGATATACACCAACCTGTTCCGCGCGTTGCAGCGTTTCGACTATGCGCAGGTGCTGGTGGTGCTGACCTACGTGCTGACGCCGCTCATCCAGATGGGCATGGCGATTTACATGCGGCATTGGGGCCTGATGCATCCGGTGTTCGGCGAGGGGATGGGCGTGGTGTTCGGCTTCGCGCTCGGCGGCGTGCTGAGCAACATCGTGATGGGCGTGCTGTGCTCGTTCTTCTATCACGGCATGGGATTTCGGCTGACGACGATTTTCCTCGCACACTTCGACAAGGACACCATCAAGAAGTCACTGGTCTTCGGCGCGAAGCTGACTGCCGGCAACATGCTCTCGGCGGCAAGCTGGGGACTGCTGCCGGTCATCATGCTCGCGATGATTCCCAACTTCTTCGAACTGAACGAAATCTGGCTGCTGACGTTCACGCTGACCTATCCGTACATCGAGACCGGTGCGTACATCTTCAGCACGCTGATGTCGTCGGTATCGGAGAGTTACTCCAGCGGCATGATGCATCTGACGCAGCGTTACCTCGATCAGAGCCTGCGCTGGGGCATCATGATCGCGACGATGCTGGGCGGCGCATTCATCGCGTTTTCGGATATCTTCATCACCGGATTGCTTCCTCCGCAGTTCCTGCGCGCGGTCGGGGTGATCGGCCTGATGCACATCTGGCGGGTGTTTGATTTTTCGACGCGGCTGCCCGATCAGGTTTTCCAGGGCGTCGGCAAGACCGGGCTGTTCACGGTAACGGTCGCGATCGAGCATCTGGGACGCATCATTTTGTCGGTGCTGCTCATCTCGCGTTTCGGTTTCTATGGCGTCTTCTATGCGTTCACGCTGTCGTCGCTCGCGAAGTCATTGGTCGCGTGGCCGGCGATGGCGAAGTGGGTAGTAAAGCCTGTCATCAGCGTCTGGCAGACGCTCATCAATCCCGCGGTCGCAGCACTCGGGAATTATCTCATCCTCGATGCGTTCGCGACCTATGCGTGGCGCGGCCCGGGGCATACGGGCAACTCGTGGATGATCGTGCTGGTATGCCTGTTCGCATCGTTGCCGATCTACCTGTTCATTTCGGGATTGCTCGGATGGGACGACATGGCGCTGGCGGAATTCCATGATGCGGCGGAGCTGGTTCCCTATCCCTTCGGCGTCATCGCCCGAATCGCGCATGCGACGGTCGCGTTTGCCTCGCGGCTAAGCCCGCTGCATGACCGCTTCCCCGGCAAGATGGTGCATGAGGCTGCGCACGAGGCGCAGCTGCTAACCGCGGAACGCGCAGTCCTCCATTAGGCATTTTTTGCACCAATCTAATGACAGAAAGTGGCCACTTCCAAGCAGGATTGACTGTTTGTATCGAGCTTGATATCCTATCGCGTGCAAATGGCTACCTCATTGGCCGTGGCAGTCCCACGACGACGCACCCAGGAAGAACGCAGCACCCGAATGCGTGGTCGCCTACTCGATGCGACCGTCGATTGCCTTTCCAAGCTAGGCTACGCGGGCACCACCACTACCGAAATCGCCAAGCGCGCCCGAGTATCGCGAGGCGCTCAGTTGCATCATTATCCGCGCAAGGAAGATCTCGTCATCGCATCGGTCGAGCATGTCTTCCGTCTGCGCCTCGAGGAATTCGGTAGGGCATTCGCCAGCATTTCGCCCGATGTCGACCGCCGTCCGGTCGCGGTCGATCTACTCTGGAAGATGTTCCAAGGGCCAGTGTTCCACGCATGGCTGGAGCTGGTCGTTGCCGCACGGACGGACAAAAATCTTCGAGATGCGCTGAACGAAATGAACGATCGCTTCCATAGCGACATCAAGATGTATTTCAGGGAGATTTTCGGGCCATCGCCGCTGACGACTGATTTCGACCTGATTCCGGCGTTTATATTGGCTTTGATGGACGGGATGGCGATGCGACTCATCGTCGGTAACCCGCAAGAAAACGACCGTATTCTTATCTTATTGAAGCGCTATGCAACTCTATTTCTCGCCGACCGCAGAATGGCGCAGCCTGTGAATTAATTCGTTCAGGTCCCCTTCGGTTTGAACAGCGCCACTTCGGTTTGAATAGAGAATGAATCGGTTCGTCTAAAAATCGAAGCCCTTTGTCTTCGGTGCTTCAAGGGCAGCCCACTTGATTAGCGCCCCTCCCCCGCGTTGGCTCATAAGAGCGAGTGGGTTGCACCGCAGAGTCGTCGACAGGGAAGACCTGACCAGCCGATTGCTCCCTGTCCCGCGAGGCGGTCACTGTACCCCCCCTACGGTGACCGCCGTTTTTTTTCCAGAACCGATGCCGTTCTATGCGGAATTGCGGAAGGCGCTACTCGTTGGTACGGCGGTAGATCGCGAACTCCCGCTCCAGCTTCGCGGCGCGCTCCTGAATCGAGGATAGCCGCTGCGTATTGAGCAGGAAGTTGACTAACTCGCCATGATCGACCTGACCCCCGGGACTCAGCACCTCGACCAGCTCCTCGATCAAGCTGGGGAACTTCTCGCTGGGGATGTAATAGTTGGCCCAGCCGAAGTTGCAGTGCCGATGGAGTATCTTCGCAATCGCTTTCTCCATCATCTCCCGCCGGTCGTTGGTATTTTCTCGTTCGTCGCTCAAATCGATCTCCCGATGGCCGCTTCGCAAACCCCAGCTAAGCAGGTTTCTTCTCTTGAATCACCTGCTCGTCGTCGGCCCATAGAATCTTGCGATAATCGAATCTCAAGTTCTCTATTACATTGAACTTGATAATTTCGAAATACGGCGAAAGGTCGAAATCGCGCGGCGTCACCAGCGTCGGCGACACCCGCCGCATGATGCCGTACGGATGCGCGTCGCGCGGCGTTCTGTTCAGCCATCGGATGCGCCGATTGGGAATTGCGGTCGGATCGGGCGGCTGCGCGAACTTGGGCACGATCGGAAAGCCCACGCGATCGAAGCATTCCGCGAGCAGGCTCGAACAGATGACGCGGGTCGGCTCGCCGCTGCCGAATTGCAATGCCTCGCGTCTGAAACGTCGCGGCACCAGCGACACCGGAAGAAAATACCGCGCGAGGTCGACTACGTTCTTGATGTCGTAGACATCGCCAACGTGGCGCAACGCTTCATCGATCACCTCGCGCAAATCGGCGCCCGCGAGATTATAGGGACGGCATACGCGGATGTTGAAATCGCGATACTTGCTCAGCGGAGTCAGCACCACACCGGATTCGACCAGCGCTTCGACCACCAGAAAACCGGCATCCTCGCCATACTGTTCGATGAACTCGGCGCGCCTGGCCGGGTTGCGCTTCATCGGCTCGTCGCCGACATACAGCACCGAATGCGACCATGAACTCTGGGTCAGGTACTTGATACATTCGCTGATGCGCTCGTTGCCCTCGACCAGGATGACATCGCCCTTGCGAACGTACTTCTTCAGATTGGCGAGGTCGTTGGGAACGTGAAGGTTGTAGGTGTGCAGCGGCTTGGTAAGGAGCCGGACGACGAAATCGACCGCGGCACGTCTAATCAGCGTGATGGGATTGTAGCTGCGCCGGCGGCGCGGCCGCTCCATCTCCGCAACGGATTCACTCTCGACACGGCCAGAGTTATCTTCGCTCTCGGGCACAATCTGAATATAAGAACCCCGACAACGCGTGACAACCCAATACCTCTCGGAGTGAGATATGAGCAGCCTCCAATTGCTCGAAGATGCGTACTCACCGGCGGCCGTGGCGGCGGCGCGTGACTATTTCGTCGTAATCTCGGGATGCTCGGGCGGCGGCAAATCGTCGCTGATGCATGAACTTTCCGGGCGCGGCTACCGCGTCTTCGCCGAGCCGTGCCGGCAGATCATCAAGGAGCAGAACTTCATCGGCGGCGACGCCATCCCCGACAAGGATTCTTATAAATGCATGGAGCTTTGCGTCTCGCGCTTTATGCACAACATGATCATGGCCGCCGCGACCACCTCGTATGTCTTCTTCGATCGTTCGATCATCGACAACGTTAGTAGCCTCCAGCTATTGCCGGGCGGCGCGCCCGCGCATCTGGTGAAAGCGATGGAGACCTTTCGATACGCGAAGAAGGTCTTCATGACGCCGCCATGGCCGGAGATGTTCCGCACCGACGCCGAGCGCACCCATTCGTTCAAGGTCGCAGTCGCGGAGTATGCGACGTTAATCTCGGCCTACGAGCGCCTCGGGCATGAAATGGTGATCCTTCCGAAGGTATCGGTAAAGGAGCGCGTCGATTTCATCCTCAGGGAGCTGGGTCTCTAGCCCGCCGCGGCGATCGCTTGCGCGACCGTGAAGCGGCCCTCGTACAATGCGCGGCCGGTGATGACGCCCACCACGCCCTGCGAGAAAAGCACTTTCAGCTTTGCGATGTCATCGAGACTCGCGACGCCGCCCGATGCGATCATCGGCATGCCGACGCTGCGCGCGGTCGCGCGAATCGATTCCACATCGATGCCGGCCTCGGTGCCGTCGCGTGAAATATCCGTAACGATCGCCGCGGCGACGCCGGCATCACGAAACCGTTGCGCCGCTTCCGCGATGGTCAGCGCGCTCGTCTCGACCCATCCTTTGATGGCGAGCTTGCCGTCGCGCGCATCGATCGAGCCGAACACCTTTCCGGGCAGCGCCGCGCATGCTTCTTTGAGAAGCTGAGGATTCAGGAACGCTGCCGATCCGATCGATATGCGCGTCGCGCCCGCAGCGATGACCTCGCGAATCGATTCCATCGTGCGCAGGCCGCCACTCACGTCGAGTTCGCATCGGACGGCGGAGCGAATCGCGCGAATCGCCTCGAGGTTTCGCGGCGCACCCGCGATGGCGCCATCCAAATCGACGACGTGGATGATCTCCGCGCCCTGGCGCTCGAAGTCACCCGCGACCGCTGCCGGATCCGCGCCGTAGACGATAGCTTTGTCCATCGCGCCGCGCAGCAGCCGCACCACCTCGCCACTCTTGAGGTCGATTGAGGGAATGACTGTAAATCTTTCGAACACGCCCTCAATCTTTGCTGCTCCCCTTCCCTAAAGGGAAGGGGTTGGTGGTTAGGTCTGCTGCAAATGTTTTCGCACCTTTGGCAACACATTCTTGCCGTAGAACTCGATAGCGCGCCGCTGATCCGCCTGCCCCGAATGAACATTGACGATGGTCGCGCCGCTCTCGAACAGCTCGATGATCTTCGTCGCGTGCACGTCGGGATCAGTGCCGACCGACCATTTCTCGATCATTCTGGGAATCTGGATTTCCGCATCGGCGCGATCCTGAATCGCCTGCGGGTCGCGGATGTTGAAGTAGGACTTGAAAGCTTTCGGTAGGAAGCGCCACAGTTCGGCCGCCTGCTCAGCTTCCTTTTGATCGCCGACCACGACGAATTGCTCGACCAGCACCGGCATCTCGCGAGGATCCTTGCCTGCGGCCTTCGCGCCCGCCTCGAACTCGCTCTTGTGCAGCTTCCATGAATCGGGATCGGTGATGAGTCCGTCGCCATACTGACCTGCGCGGCGCATCGCCTTGGGTCCGACGTTGGCGGCCATCAACAGCGGAATCGTCTGCGCGGGCGGGTCATAGAGCCTCGCGTTGACGCTGTAATACTTGCCGCGATGATCGACCTGCTGCCCCTTCCACATCTCGCGGATGATTTGCGTCGCCTCGACCAACCGCTCCGAGCGCTCCGGCCACTTCGGCCACGAGCCAACCGCCGCTTTTTCATTGAGCGCCTCGCCCGAGCCGACGCCGAGAAAAATCCGTCCGGGATAGAGCAGGCTAAGCGAAGCGAAAGCCTCGGCGACCACTGCAGGATGATATCGAAAGGTCGGGCAGGTAACCGTCGGTCCGATCCAAACCTTATGCGTGCGCTGGCCGAGCGCCGCCATCGTGACCCACGCCTCGCCCGCATGGCCCTCGTTCGCCTGCCAGGGTTGCAGATGGTCGCTGTTGGCAAGCAGATCGAATCCGGCCTGCTCAGCCATCACGCCGAGGTTCACCAGCTCAGGCACCGGGAACTGCTCGTGCGCGAGCATGAACCCGATCATCGGTTGGCGAATGGACGAAGTCATGGGACCTCCTTGCGATGACGATGGCGTGACCGATTCTGCTCGTGCCCTCGATGCTCCAGCAACGCCTACGGCTGCAGACATCAACGCGGACGCAGCGGCGAACTTCATAAATTCTCGACGATGCATGATGGTAAGCCTCGAACTGTGTAGACGCGCTTGAAGTGGAAAGCTTCGAATGGCATTGACGCTACTGGCTTCGCGGGCACAGGCGAAGAATGATTGAGATATCAGGAAGCGATGAAAGCTAAAATCGAGATCTCGGTCGAGCCGAGATCGAGATAGAAGAGAGAAAAATGTCTACCGCTATCAGCTCAGCGTGCCCTTCGTCGAGAGCACTCCCGCGACGCGAGGCTCCAATGAGGTCGCCGCGTCCATCGCGCGGGCCAGCGCCTTGAAAGCGGCCTCGATCACATGATGCGGGTTGCGTCCCGCGATCATGTTCAGATGCAGATTCATTCCGACGTTGTCGCTCAGCGCCTTCATGAAGTCGTGGACCAGCTCGGTCTGGAAGTTGCCCACCCGCTCCTGCTCGATATCGACGTTGTACGCCAGATAAGAACGCCCGCTGATATCGACGACGACGTTGCATAGCGCTTCGTCAAGGGGAATC
>DATGKG010000201.1:0-2913 GCA_035294805.1 Binataceae bacterium (SeqCode)
TACGCTCGCGACGCTGCTCGAGGCCACATCGGATCCGGTGATCAACTACATCTCCGGTCAGGCGATCCTTATAGATGATGATGCGCGGGCGGTCCGCGTGGTCGGCACGCGATGGGATTGGGAGCAGATGAAGCGCTACCAGCACATCGCGCACCCGGGCTCGCTGCATCGGCGCGATCTGTTCGCGCGCTATGGGAACTTCGATGAGCGTCTGGCGATCGCATTCGACTATGATTTTCTGTTGCGCGTCGGCCGCGACATCAACGCGGCGTTTGTCGCCGAGCCGGTGACGCTGATGGGAATGTCCGGGCAGAGCAACGCGCAGGCGTGGCGCGCGTTTCGCGAGAACCGGCGCATCCAGACGTCGCATCCGGAGATCGGCGCGACCGCGGCGGCAATCAACCACGCGATGGCGGCGGTGAAGCACTTCGCGCGCGCCGCCATTCGCCGAATCTAGACGTCGATAGAACCATCATGGCGATACTGCTGGCGATACTTTTCTCGACGCTGCCGCTCGACGCATTCGGGCGCGTCGTCGCGGGCAGCCTTGTCACTCCCGCCGATGTAGTCGCAGTCGTGGTCGCGCTGATGACGCTGGAACGTCTCGCGACCGGCCGCTATCGAGTAAGTGCGAACCTCGACCCGCCAATCATCGTGTTCGCGACATTTCTTTTCATCGGCGCGATGTCGGTGGTCCTTTCAAACGACTCGCATCAGATCTTCATCAAAGGATTCGTGCAGGTTGGCGGCATCGCGATCATGCTGCTCGCATGTATTGCGACGGCGAATGAAATCGCGCGCCGGCCGGTGCTGTTCGCGAGCTACATTCGGCTATGCACCATCATTCTCGCGATCGTCGCGCTAATCGGCGTCGTGCAATTTGTCTTTGCTAACGCGCTCAGTCATCCGGAGATTCTCGACTTCAGTTTTCTCAACCGATGGGCGGGCGGCAACGTCTGGTATAACCGCGGCAGTCTCGACGGCATCGTCAGAGCCAATTCGATTTTGCAGGAGCCGTCGGCGCTCGGGATGGTGCTCGGCACGATTGCAGGCGTCGCGCTGATCCGCTTTGGCGTCGCCGGCGTCGCGCGGCGCGACGCGATTCGGAGCGTCATTCCGGGATGGAGCGCAATCCTCATCGTTGCCGGATTCGTGGTGACGGTATCGCTGATCGATTTTTTCCTGCTGCTCGTCGTCAGCGTGTCGATTTGGATGGTTTCCCGAACCAGCAGCGCGAGCGTTTTCGCCGGATTGTTTGGCGCGACCATCGTCATCGGCGGAGTCGCGTACAGCGCGATAGCTTCCACCCTTCCCGACCTCAACGCGAAGATTGCTGCGATGAGTTCGCTCGCGTCGGACGACTTGCGTGTCGAGCGCGCCGAGGATCTGTCGGCGATCGCGCTGGCGGTCAATGTCGCGGTGATGCGCGCGAATCTAGCGCGCGCTCCGATGATCGGGGCGGGTCTCGGTGCGCATCCGATTACCTACGATCGCGAGAATCCCGGCCTCGGTCGCCTGCCGGCCGACATCATGACGGTCGGGCTGAATAAGGAAGATGCCGCCAGCCTGCTGATTCGGTTGCTCTCGGAGTCGGGGATGCTCGGCGCCGCTGCATTCATTATGGGATGGGTCGTCGCGGTGGTGAGAGCGCGTCGCGCGATTCTCGCGAGCATTAATGCCGGCGTCACGCCCAATGCATTTTCGTCGCTCGCGATCGGCATCACCGCATCGACGGTCGGTATCGGCGTGGCTTGTATGATTCGGGCGCCCCAGTACTACGCGCCATGGTTTTGGCTGCCGATGGCTCTGACTGTGAGCGTGCCCGAACTCATCGCACGCGTGAAGCATGAATCTCGCGGGCGACATCGCGCTGCGTGAGCGCAAGCCGGTGGTGATGACCACCGTTCCATACTATCTGCCCGGTTTTAAGGGAGGCGGAAAACTGTTTACCGTGCGCAACCTCGTCGCAGGATTGAGCAGTAGGTTCCATTTCAAAGTGCTGACGGCCGATCGCGATCTCGGCGATGCGCGCACGTATCCGGGTATATCGGCGAATCAGTGGATCGCGAGCGGCAACTGCGAAATTTTCTATGCCGACGCGCAACCCGATTCGATGCGCTCGGTGTGCGCGCAACTATCCCGCACCGATTACGACATCCTGCACCTGAATTCCATCTTCTCGCGACGATTCGGGATCGCGCCGCTGATGCTGCGTCGCTTCGGCCGAATTCCTCCCCGGCCGATGATCGTCGCGCCTCGCGGCGAATTGGCGGCGGGTGCGCTCGCTATCAAATCGGCGCGCAAGAAGGTGTTCCTTGCGACGGCGCGCAAGCTCGGATTGTTCGAAGGCGCAATCTGGCAGGCGACGAGCTACGAAGAAGCGATCGCTATCCGCAGAATTATCGGCGACGACGTCCCGATCGCGATCGCGCCCGACCTGCTGAGCGCTGAATATCGAAAGTGGAAAGCATCGCAATATCGCAAACGTCGGGGAAAATTGGACATCGTTTTCCTCTCGCGCATCGCGCCGAACAAAAATCTCCACCTCGCGATCGACGCGCTGCGTGGGCTGGAGGGCGATGTCACGTTTCGAATTGCGGGTCCAATCGACGATTGGTCGTACTGGGCGCGCTGCCAGAAATCGATCGGCGCGCTTGGCGCAAATGTGCGGGTCGAATATCTCGGTCCGCTAATCGCATCCGAAGTGGCCGCGTGTTTCGGACGGCACGGACTTTTCTTCCTCCCCACCGCGAACGAAAATTTCGGCTTCGTGATCCTCGAAGCGTTGCTGGCCGGTTGTCCGGTGCTGCTCAGCGAACAAACGCCGTGGCGCAATCTGGCGCGTCACGGCGTCGGATGGGATCTGCCGCTCTACCAGCCGGATTTGATGCGGGCGGCGCTGCGCGACGTAAT
>DATGKG010000202.1:0-6527 GCA_035294805.1 Binataceae bacterium (SeqCode)
GCATCATGGAATACGACCTCATCATTCGCGGCGGCACTATCGTCGACGGCAGCGGCGCGCCGCGCATCAAATCCGACCTCGCACTGAGTGGCGGAAAAATCGCCAAATTGATTGCGCCCGCGGCGTCGCATCAGGCCACCTCCGCGCACGAAATCGATGCAACAGGACTCGTCGTCGCGCCCGGCTTCATCGACATGCACTCGCATTCGGACTGGGTGATTCCGATTCCCGAGCACGCCGCCATTCTGCGTCCGTTCCTTATGCAGGGCGTGACCACGTTTGTCGGCGGCAACTGCGGATTTTCCGCCGCGCCGATCCGGCCCGATCGCGCCGAAATGCTCAACGCCTCGGCGCAGATGCTTTCCGAGCGCCCATTTCAATGGCAATGGCGCGAGGTCGCGGAGTTAGGCGCGCATCTGAAGCGCCAGGGGCTCGCGATGAACGTCGCGCATCTGGCCGGCCACGGCAGCATCCGACTGTCGGTGATGGGCGCCGACCCGGGCGAGCCGTCGGCGGCGCAACTCGACGAGATGCGAGCGATGCTCGAACGTGCGATGGCCGACGGTGCGATCGGCGTCTCGTGCGGGCTGGGATATTTCCCCGGCATGATCGCGAAGCCCGCGGAACTGGGCGCGCTGGCCGAGGTTGCGGGACGCGCCGGAGGAATCATCACCTCGCATCTGCGCGCGTACTCGACGCGTTCGCTGTTCTTCAACAGCAACGTCGTGCACAACCTGCTCGCGGTGCGCGAGATGGTGGATGTTGCGCGCCGCGCTAAGACGCCGCTGCAGATTTCGCATCTGATTTTCGTCGGACGGCGCACCTGGCCGACCGTCAACGAAGTTCTCGCGGACATCGCCGCCGCCAACAATGACGGCGTCGAGGTGACCTTCGATACGTTTCCCTATACCGGCGGCAATACAACGATTCGCGTCATTTTCCCCGCGTGGTCGCAGAATCGGCTGGTCGAATTGCTGAAGAGTGCCGATGGATGGGCGCGGTTGCGCGATAGCTTCCGGCCGCTGAGCGCGTTTATCGCGGAGGGTGCGCAACTGATGTGGGCCGCCAATCCGACGTACGCGCATCTGGAGGGAAAATTCTTCGGCGAGATCGCTGAAAGCCTCAAGCTCGATCCGGTCGAGGCATATCTGACCATCGCGCGAGAGAGTGGAGCGCGGGCCCGCGTCATGATGCATCTCTATAGTGGCGACGACGCGCACGAGGAGACGCTGTGCGCGGCGATGGCGCATCCGCTCAACATGTTCGAGATGGATACGATTCTGACCTCGCATCAGCATCAGAATCCCGCGAGCTTCGGCACCTATCCGAAAATCCTCGGGCATTACGTGCGCGAGATGGGCCTGCTGTCGCTCGAAAGCGCGATCCACAAAATGACCGGGATGCCCGCGGCGAAGATGCGGCTGGGCAATCGCGGCCTCATTCGCGAGGGTTACGCGGCGGATCTCGTGATGTTCAATCCCGACACGATTTCATGCGCGGCGGATTTCACGCATCCGGAAACCGCGCCGGTCGGTATCGAGCATGTGATGGTCAATGGACGCGCGGTGATCGCGAACGCGAAATGGTGCGGCGACGGCATCCTCGCGGGCGAGTGGCTGACGCGGGCATAGCGCATGGAGTTCGATCAGTCGGAGTTCGACCTGCGCTTCGAATGGGGCATCCATGGAGCGGAGGCGATCGGGCGCGGCGCGCGCGCGATTATCGTGGTGGATATCCTGCGCTTCAGCACCGCCGTCGATGCTGCGGTGAGTCGCGGCGCGATGGTTTATCCTTACCGATGGCGCGACGATTCGGCTGCGGCCGTTGCCGCGAGCCTCAGTGCGACGCTCGCCGTTCGTCGTCAGGATGCCACGTCGGAGCATCCCTTCTCGCTATCGCCTACCTCGATGGACGCGGCGCAGGCCGGAATGAAGATCCTGCTGCCGTCGCCCAACGGCGCGGAAGTTTCGCTGGCGGCGGCAAGCATCGGCGCGGAGGTCTTCGCGGGATGTCTTCGCAACGCAAATGCTGTCGCGGCGGCTGCGCTCGCGATCGGACCGCCCATCGCGATTATCGCCGCGGGCGAACGATGGAGGCGCGACGGCTGGCTGCGACCGTCATTCGAGGATCAGCTGGGCGCAGGCGCGATAGTGCATGGGCTGGCTCGCCTGAAGATGTCGCCGGAGGCTTCGGCTGCGCTCGCAGTGTTCAGGAATTCGCGCGATGATCTTCAGCGCCTGCTGCTCGAATGCTCCTCAGGACGCGAGTTGACGCGCAAGGATTTTTCCGACGACGTGATGTGGGCGGCGCAGTTGAACGTCAGCACCTCCGTCCCGCAGCTTCACGAGGGAGCTTTCGTCGCGCGCTAGCGCTCCATCTCCTGCATCTTCGCGTCGAACTCGCGCAGTTTGGCCAGCTTCTCATCGGTGGGCTGGACCAGCTTGGTCTTTTCGGCGGCCAACTGCGTCGAATGCTGACTGGGCAGCTCGCCGTCGATCTTTTCAATCGCTTCCTGTGCGAGCCGGCGCACCATGTCGCTTTTGTCCTTAGCTACCACCGTCGAAAGCAGCTCGGTCGATTTGTCGCTGCCGATTTCCCCCAACGCGAAGACCGCGGTGCCGCGTGCGCGGTCATCGTCGCCCGCGTCGGTCTCCTCTTCCAAGTATTCCATCACCGGAAGTGCTCCACGTGAGTCACCGATACGACCTAGCGCAGCGGCCGCATGCAGCTTCAGCAGCGGCTCGGTCGAGCGCAGGAAGAGCAATTGCGACATCGGCGGGACGCCATCATTCGCTTGGCGCGCGCCGAGCAGGTCGACAGCCTTGATTTTAACGCGGAGGTCGGGATCGGAAAGGCAATCGATAATGATGCGGTTGACTTCGGGATCGGAGATGTCGCGCAGTTTCTTGAGTTCCTGAACCCGCGCGTTCGGGTCGGCATCCTTGAGGCCGACCTTGACATCTTTGATGATCTTGAAGGCGGACTCCGATTCGACGCGCTTGCTGACATCGCTCACGCCCGCTTGAATCTGGCTCTGATGCGAGTAGGGGTCGTTGGCCAACGCGCTGCCCAGTCCCGCGCCACCGTAGCTCATTTGCTGAGCGAGGAGAGCGCTGGGCACTACCATCGAAGCAATAAAGATGGAGCCTGCCAGAACAGATCGCAGTCTAAACATTTCCCCAGCCTCCCGAATTAGCGAGAATTATTGGCAAAGCGACTTCTCATTGCAAGTCGATATAGCCGCATTTTGCGAAAGATGTGAAGATGGCCCCAAGACGACTTTTTCTGCTCAATCCACACTATATCGAGTTATTTGCGACTATATTGATAGCCTTTATCGTCTCGCTAACGGCGCCTGTATCATATGCCATCGGTCGCGCCGCCCACTTTGAACCCGTCCGTCTCAAAGCCGGTAATGCTATGCCGACGCCCAAGGCGCTTCCCAACGGAATCGAGGAGCCACCCGCATACCGCGCGGATAGTATCCCATTCCGCGACGGCGAGAAGCTGGTGTTCCAAGCGTCATGGGTTGGGATTCCGGTTGCCTCGGCGCGGGTCGAGCTGCATAGCAAGAAGCAAGAACCCGGCCGCTGGTCCGCCGAGGCGTGGGTCGAAACCAACAAATTTGCCGATGTCCTTTTCAAGATGCGTGACTATCTGAGCGAGGACCTCGACCATCAGTCGTTGATCTCGAGCCGGATGTATATCCGCCAGAGCGAGAACAAGCGGCTCAATGACTTCAAGGCCGATTTCGATCGCAGCGCCGGCCTCGTGACGCTGACCAAGCACAATCATCGCGGGCAGCAGGTCAAACGCTTCATCTCGACCAATCCCTGGGGCCCCCTCTCGGGTGCGATGCTTGCGCTGTCGCTGCCGATGGCGCCGGGGCAGCATTACGTGATCGACGTCTTCACCGGCAGCACCCGCTACCTCTTCGATTTTAAGGTGGGGGCGCGCGAAAAAATCACCACGCCGCTCGGCACCTTCGACGCGTATCGGGTGGTGCCCGCGGTCGATTACGAAAGCGACGGCAAGCTGAGCGAATCCGCGACCGGCACCGTCATATGGGTATCCGCCGACGAGCGCCGGTTGCCGCTGCGCGCCGAATCGCAAGCGTTTATCGGCAAGGTGCGCGCGGACCTGGTCCAGGCCGGCGGCTGAGGCAAATCGAGAATGCCTTCCCTTGCGCGTTTTATCGACTAATGCGAAAGGTTCAGGCGGGAGCAACTGCGATGGCCAAGAAACTGGAATTCTTTTACGACTGCTCGAGCCCGTGGACCTATCTCGCATTCACCAAAATCGAGGAGGTCGTGAAGCGGCATAGCGCGAACCTCATATGGAGACCGATCCTCGTCGGAGGTCTCTTCAACACCGTCAATCCTTCGGTGTATGAAAGCCGCGAGCGGCCGGTGAAGGTGAAGGCGCGCTACTACGGCAAGGACCTGCAGGACTGGGCGAATTTCTATCGCATCAAAATCGGCAGTCCGACCGTGTTCCCGGTCAATTCGGTGAAAGCGATGCGCGGGGCGTTCGTCGCCCACGAGCATCAGAAGATTTCGCCTTACTCGCGCCGCGTGTTCGAGACGTATTGGGGCGACAACCGCGACATCAGCCAGGATGACGTCCTGCGCGATATCGTGCGCGCGGTCGGTCTCGACGAGAAGGAATATTTCGAGAAGATAGGAGCGCCGGCGTACAAGGACATGCTGCGCAAGAATGTCGAGGAGCTCATCGAGCGCGGCGGCTTCGGCTCGCCGACGATCTTCGTCGAGGGCTCGATGTTCTTCGGCAACGATCGGCTGCCGTTGGTCGAGTGGGAGCTGGACAAGTAGGTCGTGTTCTTTGTAGGGGCGCTTCGCGAAGCGCCCGCAACGATATTTCATTGCGGAGGATTTCCCCGCGACCAATCGCACCTTTGGCACCTCTAATCGCGGGCGCCGACCGCGAGGCGATGAGGCTTTCGGAAAGCTCTAGCGCGACAACTGCGGCCGCAGGCGGATTATCCCGGCCGTCGCGATGACGGCGGCAAACGCGAACACCATTGCGATGTCCGGAGCTATTTCGGAAAAGGTTGCGTGATCGAAGATCAGGCCAAGGTACGCGTCCATTGCCCATGACGCGGGCGAGAGACGCGCCAAGGTCTTCATGAACGGTGGGACGATTTCAAGCGGCCACATGCATCCTCCGAGCATGCCGATCGACACGGCGATCCACGGACCGAGCGAGGTCGCTTGCTGCTGGGTGCGAAACACCGTGCCCATCAAGAGGACGATCGCGACGCCCAGGGAAGTGACCGCCGCGGTAATCAACACCAGCCCCAGGGTATCGCCCCAATGAATGCCGAAGAAAAACCGCGCGGTGACAATCATGAACACCGCTTGCGCGATCATCTGCTGTGCCGGCGCGATCGCGAGCATCGCGAGCAGTTCCCAGGTCCGGCGCGGCGCGGCCAGCAGCCGGCGCGAAATGCCGCTTTCGCGAAGCTGGAGGATGGTCAGGGCCGAGACGAACCCGGTGACCATAACGAATAGCACCAGGTTCGCAGGCGCGGTGTAAGCGAATCCGAGGCGCGGAACACCGGCGTGCCCGCCCGCAGGGTAGCGAATCGGAACTGCGAGCGGTGGGCCGCCTCGCGCCATCCGGCTGAGTTCCGTGTTGATGCCGGCTTGCATGATGGCGGCGCCGGCGCTCGCACTGGAGAGGTACACGCTAAGGTTCTGGTCGCCATGCCAGCCGGGCGGAATCGAAATCCCCGCGTTCATCCTGCCGCGGAAAACCGCAAGTTTAAGCCTCTCGTCATTGTTATAATCGCGAATCTGAAAGTGTTCATTGGATACCAGCGCCGCGGCGAGCGCCCGGCTCTCGCTCGTATTCGCTCGATCGACGAGGCCAACCTCGAATTTCGCGCTGCTGTAACCGCCCATCGCGAAGCCGACGATGGCCATCACCAGGGTTGGCAGCAGGAACAACACCGCAAGCCGGCGGCGGTCGCGGCGGACGCCCGCGCGGCTCACGGCTGCAGCGCCGAAGATCACGTTCAGACTATGCGATAGTGGCATCAGGTCATCCTTTGGAGTGATCCGCGAGCCCTCAGCCCTGCGAACGCGATGCCGCTCAATCCGACGATCGCGGTAACGGCCAGCGGCTGCGCTATCGTCATCAAGGTTCCGTGAGCGCCGGCGGCGGACAAATCCAGGAAGCCGAAGAACGCCTGTCCGTTCGGCGTAAGTCGAGTCAGGGTCTCGAACACGTCCGGAAGTCCCTGCGGCGGCAGGAAGTGTCCGCCGACGATTGAGAGCAGGGAGATAACCACCGCCGCCAGTGCGGTTCCCTGTTCAGCGTTGTTGGCGAGACTCATCAGGAACGCAGTCAATCCGATGGCCATCAGCACGCTGGTGAAAACCAGTGCCATAGTCGGCAACGGGTTTCCCCATCGCGTGCCGAACATCAAAGAGGTCGCCGCGATCATGGTTCCCATCTGAATAAGCCCGATGAGGAGTAGTGCGGCGAATTTACCCGCGACAATC
>DATGKG010000203.1:0-3281 GCA_035294805.1 Binataceae bacterium (SeqCode)
CGTGCCCTATGTCGGCGCGGGCGTGCTCGGCTCGGCGATCGGAATGGACAAGGACACGCAGAAGCGCGTGCTTCGCGATGCGGGCGTGCCCGTCGTCAAATATCATTCGATCATTCGCACCGACTACGACGAGCATCCGGCGCTGGCGAAGAAATTCGCGCGCGAACTCGGCTATCCAGTATTCGTCAAACCCAATGCGCTAGGCTCGTCGATTGGCATCAGCAAGGTGAAGCGGCCGGCCGACCTCGATGCCGCGCTGCGCGATGCGTTCCAATACGATCGCAAGGCGCTTATCGAGCAGTCCTGCGAGGGGCGCGAGGTCGAATGCGCGGTGCTGGGCAACGATCGCCCCGCGGCCTCGACCGTCGGCGAGATCGTCGTCACGCATGGGCACGAATTCTATAGCTACGAATCGAAATACATCGACGAAAAGGGTTCGGAGATTCGGATTCCGGCGAAACTTCCCAAATCTGCGCTCACTACAATTCGCAAGATGGCGATCGCCGCGTTCAAGGCGCTATCGCTGCGAGGAATGGCTCGGGTAGATTTTCTCGCGCGTCGCGATCTCAAAAAGATCTACGTCAACGAGGTCAATACGATTCCCGGCTTCACTTCCATCAGCATGTATCCCAAGCTGTGGGAGGCTTCCGGTTTGCCGCTCCCGAAGTTGATCGATCGCCTCATCGAACTGGCGCTCGAGGATCATCGCGAGCGCAGCGTGCTCAAGTTCAGCTTTCAACCGAAACGCGATCATTAATCTCGTGAACCGGCTGCTCATCGCGACGACCAACCCCGCCAAGCTGGCCGAGTATCGGATCCTGTTGGCCCAGATGAACGTCGGTCTCGCTCCGGTTTCGCTACATGATGTAGGTATCGCGGAAGCTCCGGAGGAAACCGGCGAAACATTTCGCGACAATGCGATGCTCAAGGCGCGCTTCTACTTTCAGCGCAGTAATCTTCCCACGCTCGCCGATGACGGCGGTCTCGAAGTCGACGCGCTCGGGGGCGCGCCCGGAATCCATTCGCATCGATGGCTCGGCATCGAGAAACCTTCCGATCGTGCGCTGGCCGAAGAAGTGATTCGCCGCATGGAGGGTGTTGAGAAACGACGCCGCACCGCGCGTATCCACGCCGCGATCGCGCTCATCTATGAGGAGCGCGGCGCCGTCCGCGAAGCATGCGCCGAAGCCGCGATCGAGGGACTCATCGCGCCGCGCACCTATCCGGAGATCCGCGCCGGGTTTCCCTATCGCGCGGTGCTGTGGCTTCCCGAGCGATCGTGTTACCTCGGCGAACTGGGCGCGGATGAAGAGGCGCGCATCAGCCAGCGCAGGACGGCGCTGCTGAAGCTTCGGAGCGAGCTTTACGCGCTGGCCGCGCGGGGCGAATGACTATCCTAAGGCGGGGCGCACGACTAGAATCGCAAGCTGGACCGGGGTGAAACGCAAAGGCAGAGTTGTCGTTCTGCATCTCGCGATGCGATACCCGTTCGCGGGCGTCGTCTGGCAATTGCTCCATCATTTGATCGGGCTGCGCGCGCTCGGTTTCGACGTTCATTACATCGAAGATCACGGCGCGTATGTCTACGATGCGATCGGGCAAACCCTCACTCCCGACTCATCCGGCAACCTCAAGCTCGTCGGCGGCATCCTCGAGCGCTTCGGTTTCGGCGACCGATGGGGCTTTCGCGACGCGATAACCAAGGACTATATCGGGATGGCGAGGGCCAGATGCCATGAGCTGATTCGGGAAGCGGATGCCGTGATCAATCTGTGCGGTGCGAGCGAGCCGCGCGAGGAGCATTTCGCCAGTCCGATGATGATTTATCTGGAGACGGATCCGGGGGTGTTCCAGGTCCAGCTCGAGCGGCGCGATCCATTCGCGCTGCAAGTCGCATCGGCGCACAAACTATTTTTCACCTACGCGGCGAATATCGGCCAACCCGATTGTGTAGTGCCGTCGGGGGGATTGATGTGGCATCCGACGCGTCCGCCGGTGCTGCTCGACGAATGGCATCCGGGAGTCGGTTCCACCAATCCGACGACATTTACTACCGTGGGAACCTGGCGCAACCAGGGCAACGATATCGAAATCGGAGGCACGACTTACTATTGGTCGAAGCACGTCAACTTTGCCGAAGTGATCGAGGTCGCGGGACGCGCGGATCAGCCGATCGAGCTTGCCACCGATCTGAATTCAGGCCCCGACTACGATCGGGCACGCGCCGGGGGATTCACATTTCGTCCCGTCGTGCCAATGTCTTTGGATGTCGACGAGTATCGCGAATACATATCGTCGTCGCGCGGTGAATTCACCCCTTCCAAGGATTTGTACGTGCGCACTCGCTCCGGATGGTTCAGCGATCGTTCAGTTTGTTATCTCGCGGCGGGGCGTCCGGTGATTACTCAGTTCACCGGGTTTGAAAAGTATATTCCAAGTGGTATTGGGCTGCTCGGCTTCAACGATGCCAATAGCGCACTCGAGGCTATTCGAATAGTCAATTCCGACTATTCGCGGCACGCCAAAGCCGCGCGCGAAATCGCCAATGAGTATTTCGATGCGCTCAAACTTCTCGGCGACATCGCCGAAAAGGCGGGCCTCTAGCCGATGCCGTTTCCTTCGCAGCTACCGCTGACCCCCCTGCAGGACCTGCTCGGCTTCGATTACCTGCCGCATCGCTATCACGGCGCGATCGAGTTGCTGTTCGCCTTCGTATGCTTCGGCGCTGCGATCGCGCTGCGCCGCCGCCGCCGGATCATCACTTCGCCCAGCCTCGTCATGCTCGGCTTCGGAGCCTTTATCGATCTATTCGCGGGCGCGATAGTCTCCAATCCCAAGGTCGCAAATCTGCTGGGCGCCATCGCGGTGTTGTCGTTCTTGTGGGGCGTGATCCGTCTCTTGATGGACGCGGTCGACTACAGCTCACGGCGCGATCGTCGCGACGCTTCGAACATTCTGCGCGATCTGATCAGTTTGATTCTTTACGCCGCCGTCCTGGTCGGCGTGCTGGCGGCCGACTTCCAGGTCAATGTCTATTCCCTGGTCGCGTCGGTCGGCGTGCTCGGTGTGGTGATAGGTTTTGCCGTTCAGCAAACGCTCGGCGATATCTTTAGCGGCCTCGCATTGCAATTGCAGCGTCCATTCGAGCATGGCGATTGGGTCCGCAGCGGGCAGTTCCTGGGACGCGTGCAAAGCATCGGTATGCGCTCGACGACGGTACTCACGCGCGGCAATGAGCGGCTGGAAATTCCCAATTCGGCGATCGCCAAAGAGGTACTGAC
>DATGKG010000204.1:0-15826 GCA_035294805.1 Binataceae bacterium (SeqCode)
CGCCCTTGGCTGGCGCCGCCGGATGGGCCGATGCGAGCGCTTCGGCGGCGTTCCATTTGCCGTCGCGCTTCTGCTTGGCGATCAGCTCGACGCCGCTCAAATCGAGATGCGTCAGGTCGATGGTTTCGTGCAGAATCGAGAGGATGCCATAGGCGACGCGCATCCGCTCAATATTCGCGATGCGCTCGCCGTTGTAGGTCAGGGTGATGTCGTCGAGCGTCAGCTCGCGCCAAATTGATCCTTCAATCCTGCCGATTGCGAGCTGACCTTTGAAAGTTCCCGCGAGAATCGCATTGACCTTCCTGCGCGCGAGATCTCGAAACCAGTTCGTGTTCGTAATGATCACCGTCGCGACGATTGCGAACCCGGTGAGCGCGACGAGGCCAACGCCGATCCATTTCACGATTTTCCAGGCCAACCTCATCGGCGCGCCTCAGAAGAAGTTTCCGATGCTGAAGTAGACCTGCCACCACGAATCGCCGCGCGGCGCTTGCGACGGAAATCCGAGATCGAGGCGCAGGGGTCCAATCGGTGTCTGATACATCACGGCGGGGCCGAAGCCGAAGCGAATCGGACTCGGGAAGGTGTAGGTCTTCAAGGTGGTCTGCCCGAAGTCGATGAACGCCGCGCCCGCGAGCTTCTGGTAAATGGGGTGGCGCACTTCTACGGAACCCTCGAACAGCGAGAGGCCGCCGATCGGATCATTGGAAATGCTGAGCGGACCAAGGCGCCATCGCCCATAGCCGCGCACGCTGCCCTCGCCGCCGGGGAAGAAGCGCAGGAAGAGGGGATAGTCGCGTCCGGGTCCGAGCGCCTGCGCCAGGCCAAACTTGAGTCGCGTCGCGAGGACGGTGTTCTTCGCGATGGTGGTGTAGTTCCGGTCCTCCAGCGTGGCGCGATAGTATTTGTAATCGCCGCCCCAGATGACGCCGCCTTGCTCGCCCAGCAGCGTGATGATCGCGCCGCGCGTCGGATAATACTGGTCGTCGGTGTTGTTCCACACCAGGCTCCCGGTCGGTCCGCTTAGAATTCCCTTGCGGCGAAAGCCGCCCAGCGCATAGCTCACGGTAGTACTGACGTCGTTGAGTTGCGCATACATCAATCGATAGCCGAACGTGCCAGTGAGCCGCTCCGTGATATGCCATGTAA
The DNA here is from genome assembly GCA_035294805.1 of Binataceae bacterium (SeqCode). Taxonomy (GTDB): domain Bacteria; phylum Desulfobacterota; class Binatia; order Binatales; family Binataceae; genus DATGKG01. Next base: position 1,150 of record DATGKG010000204.1, read on the forward strand.
TCTGCGGCGCGATCGCTTCCGATTGCAGCGTGAAGGTCTGCTCGAACTCCTCTTGCAGCGTCGCGCTGATGCCGAGTTCGAGCGACCGTTGATCGAGGAAGTAGGGCTGCCGCAACGAGATGCTCGCGCGGCTGTTTATATCGGCATAGCGCAGCAGCGCCGATAGCTGCCGCCCGCCGCCGAGGAAGTTGTAATCGTTCCACTGCAGCTGCCCCCCGAAATCATCCTGCGTACTGTAGCCGCCGCCGATACTGATCGTGTGCTGGTCCTTCTCGCGCACGTTGAGGTCGATCGGGATATCGCTGGCTGTGCTGTCGAGATCGGAACTGAAGGTGGCGGCGCTGAACAGATGCAGATTCAGCAGATGCGTGCGGGAGTCATCGATCTTCTCATTGGAGTATTCCTCCCCCTCTTTGTAGGTAAGCTCGCGCAGGATAATCTTTGCGCGAACTTTCTTGTTGCCACGCAAATTTGTCTTCCCGAAATACGCCTTGGAGCTGACGTGAACGAGGTAAGAAATTTGTGCCGTGTTCTTTACAACGTCTACGCGCGCGTGGCGCTGCGCGGTTGTCCGCGCGTACCCGGCATTGACGAAGAACAGCCGCAGAATCTGCTGCCCGGCGGCGTAGGCCTGCTGATTGAAGATTTCGCCGCGATGAATCGGCAATTTCGACATCGGCGGGGCGTTCGCCGGCGGATGGTATCCGTCAATGCTGACGTCGATATCTGCGATTTTGACGGGCGCGCCTTCGGTCAAATCCAGCTCGGCGTTGACGAGATGATCCTTTTTCTTGACTTGGGTCGTCAGTTGGTAGGTCAGCCGGAGGTGATAGTAGCCGTGCGTTTCGTAAAAAATCCGCAGCCGCTTGAGGTCGTTGGTGAACGCCCCCGGATCGAATTCAGGCCGAGACTTCCACGGCGTATAGAACGGGCGCGGCTTGGTCCGCATGACATCCTGCAAAACGCTGTCGCTGAAAATATGATTTCCCTTGAAGGAAATCGTGCCGACCTTCCAATTTTGGGCCGGATCGAGATCGTCCACGGTCAGCGCGCATACCGCCGAGGCGTGAAGAATCGCGAGCATGAAAAGCAGAGCAGCAAAGAATCGTGCGGCGCAATCGTGCAGGCTGAATGACATGAGTAGGTGGTCGAAGTTGCCGGATCTCGCCGAATGCCCGGAGACCAAGTCAGTATTTTCAGCATTAATAGTATCCACGTCATGAGGGCAGGGGAACGCGGCTCCGCAACGATATCGATGCGGTGGCCGCCTCATCGCACGATGCGTTATGGTGTGGCATTCCGTTTCAGGAGTGCAAGATGGAGCGACGACTCGGGATCACTCTTCCTATCGAACCCTTCACCAATCGCAGGTTGGGCGAGCTGGTGCACCTGGCCGACCAATGCGGCTACACCGACGGCTGGTCCTTCGAGGCTAATAGCAGCGACGGGTTTTCGCCGATTGCCGCGATGGCGATGCTGTCGAGCAAGTTGCGCTTCGGTACCGCGATCATACCGGTCTACACGCGACCGGCAGCGCTCATCGCGATGTCGGCGGCCACCGTCCAGAGTCTCTCCGGCGGCCGCTTCATCCTGGGTCTCGGAATTTCCAGCCCCGCCATCGTGCAAAACTGGATGAACGTGCCGTACGTGAAGACGCATACCCGCACGCGCGAAACAGTCGCAGCCGTGCGTGCCATCATGAAGGGCGAGAAGTACAGCGTCGATGGCAAGTCGATGAAGATAAACGGGTTCCGCATGGACTTGCCGATGGACGTTCCGCCGCCGCCGATCTACCTCGGCGCGCAAGGTGCGGCGATGTGCCGGATGGCGGGTGAAATCGGCGACGGCCTCATCACCAACTTCGTGACCACAGATTCGCTTCCTGGAATGGTCGAGCATACGCGCGAGGGCATGCGCGCGGCGGGCAAGGATCCATCGCAGCTCGACGTGGTATGCCGTATCAATGTCGCGGTGGGTGAGGATGTCGGGACCGCACGGGCTCTCTTCAAGCGCAACCTCGCCGCCTACATCACGGTTCCCGGCTACAACAAGTTCTTCCGGGAAATCGGCTACGAGAACGAGGCGGGCAGGGCGATGGAGCTTTGGAATCGGGGCGAGCGCAAGGCCGCGCTCGAATCGCTTCCCGATGAGATGGTCGAGCGCATCTACGTCTTCGGCGATGCGAAGACCTGCCGTAAACGCGTCGATGAATTCTTCAAGGCGGGAGTGACGACGACGGCGCTGCAGTTCATTTCATTCGCAACGAAGCCCGAGGAGCGCGCCCCGCGATTGCTGAAGGCGATCAAGGATTTCGCGGACGCATAGATCTCAGGCGAGAGAACGGCGCCCGGTGATTTAGCCGGACGCCGTTTTATCTGATGAACCTAGAAACCGTTTAGTGGATGAAGCCGCCGAGTAGTGGCGCGACCATCGTGCTTAGACCCGAGTTGCTGCCGTAGCCGTAGGGACTGTTGTTGTATCCGTATCCACCGCCATAGTTGCTCGCGATCGGAGGATTGAAGTTGCCGTATGCGGGCCCGATGCCGCTGCGCATGCGGGCATTGGCGATGTTCTTGTTCAACTGCGAAATGTCGTTGCCGAGATGATGCGCGCGATCATGATTGCCGCGTTGAAGCGCCAGCCGGTACAGATACTCGCCGCTGTTGCGCTGACGAATCATATTCGCTAGTCCGCCGCCCATCGGCGTCGCATAACCGTCGCCATACGCGGCAGGCATGTAGTTGTAGGGCTGCGCATACGCGCTGTACGGCGCGGGCATCGCGCAACTCGGTGCGGGAGCCGCATAGGCGGCCGGCAGCGGGGCGTAGTATCGCGGACGCATCGGAACGAAGGCTGCTGGCGGCGCATAGAAGCGGTTGGTCATCGCGAGTGGAGGCGGCACTCGAAAGTTCGGTGCCTGTCTGTACGCCTGATAGGGACGCACCGCACCTCGATAAGGTCCTTCATAGTAAGTACGCGCATAGTGAGTACGCGCCGACGCCGTGAGCGGCATCGCCAACATCGCGATCCCGAACAGCGCCGACATTACACCCGTGTTTATTTTCATCGCCTCTACCTCTTCGCCTTGGTATACGCAGATATACGCATAAGAAGTGCCGCCGTTTCGTATTAGACGATGCGAGCAATTTGCGATGCGCTCGGACGCTTGGACGTGGCGCGCGATGAATTCGTTTACCTAAAAGAAGGTACGGCCCGACGCCAAACGTCAGACGAAGGTGCGGCGCGCGATCCAATACATCGTCGCGCCGACGACGGCATAGGCGGCGATACCTTCCAGCAGGCTGGCGCCGCTGGTGACGAGGAAAACTGCCACTACTGCAATGGTTCCGACGATCGCGACGACCTGCTCGATGCGGCGTTCGCGCGCGCGCATCTTCGCGACGTGTTCCGTGATTGCCGCACCGCAATTCGGGCATACGCCGCCGCGCTTGACCACCAGGTCAGCGGAGCATTCGGGGCATTCGATCTTCGTTCGCAGCGGCATCGATCAGAAAACTACGACTGGATGAGAGGTTGCTGCAACTATGCTCATCGAAGCGCCGCGAATGGACGCGCCTCGATTACGCAGTGCAGCGGAAACTTCACGACCGCAGGGCCGCTCTCGGATTGCTCCAGGAACTCGCTGGTCGGCTCGGGCTCATCGAGCATCGTGACCGCCAGCCCGGCATCGCGGATGGTGCGGAAGTACCATGACAATGGCCGATGATACGCGAGCAACTCGAATTCGGTGTCATGACTCCATCGCAACCACTCCGAGAAAACCTCGCGATAGCGTTCGAGTTTCAACGCTAGAGTTGGGATATGGCCGAAGCCTGTCTCGATCAGCCACGACGATGCGCGCGGAATGTCGAAGCACGGGTGCGAGAACAACATCACGCATCGTCCCGAGCGCCGCACCACACGGCCCATCTCGCGAATCGCGCCGCCCGCGTCAGGCAAATCCATCAGGGCCATGCATGTGGTGACGAGGTCAAACGAATTGGCGGCGAACATCGAGAGATCGGTTGCATCCGATGCGAAATACTTCACGCGCAGCGGCTCGGCGGCCTCGCGCGCCTTCGCATGTTCGATGATTCCCGGCGACCCATCGACGCCGGTCACGCGATTGCCCATCCGCGCGAGGATTCGCGCCAGGCTGCCATTACCACATCCGATGTCGAGGACATCGCGGCCTTTAACCGCGCCGATCACTTTCAGGATTCCCGGAAAGATCAACGTGCGATGCCACAGGTCGCCGGCGTCGCCTTGATTCTCGTCGAACCAGTCCGCGAGCGTCGCCCATTCGCGTCTTTGCATTAGATCCCCATCTAGTTTCCCGACTTGCGCTGCTCCTCGAGCTGGCGCAACTCGACCCTGCGAATCTTGCCGCTGACGGTTTTCGGCAAGTCGTCAACGAACTCGATCTCGCGCGGGTACTTGTATGGCGCGGTGATGCGCTTGCAATGCTCCTGGAGTTCGCGCGCGAGCGCGTCGTTGCCCTCGACGCCCGGCTTGAGGCGGACGAACGCCTTCACGATGTGGCCCCGATCAGCATCGGGACTTGCGACTACTGCCGATTCCATCACCGACGGATGCTCGAGCAGCGCGCTTTCCACTTCGAACGGCCCAATCCGATAGCCGGCCGAGGTGATGACGTCGTCGGCGCGTCCGACGAACCATAGATAGCCGCCCTCGTCGCGATAGGCCTTGTCGCCGGTGAGGTAATAATCGCCGCGAAACACCAGCGCGTTCTCTTCGGGATTCTTCCAGTATTCGCGCATGATCGAAGGCGGCTTGTTCGGCTTCACGCGCACCGCGATTTGGCCTACGTCGCGGACCGCGCATTCGTGCAGGTCCTCATCGACGATGCGCACGTCGTGACCCGGAAACGGACGCCCCATCGAGCCGAGCTTCACTTCGAGGCCGGGCATGTTGCACGCAACGATGATGGTCTCCGTCTGGCCGTAGCCGTCGCGAATCGTGAGGTTGAAGTTGCGCCGCCATACTTCGATGACTTCGGGATTGAGCGGCTCACCCGCCGCCGTGCAGTGGCGCAGCTTCGGCAGCTTGAACTTCGAGAGGTCTTCTTTCACCAGCATCCGATATTCGGTCGGCGGCGCGCAGAAAGTCGTGATGCCATAGCTCGCGAGCAGTTCCATCTCGCGCGTCGGCTCGAAGCGCCCGTTGTACATGAACACTGTCACGCCGTTCATCCACGGCCCGAAGATGACGCCGTATGCGGCCTTCGCCCATCCGGTGTCGCTGGTGGTCCAATGCACATCCGTCGGTTTCAGGTCGAGCCAATTCAGCCCGGTGAACTTGTGACTATAGATATAGCTGTGTGCGTGCAGCACGGCCTTCGGCTCTTTGGTCGTGCCCGAGGTGTAGTAACAAATCGCGGGATCGCTCGCGCGCGTCTTCGCGACCTGGAATTTGGGCGAGGCATTCTTCATCAGCGCGGGCAGACTCTTCCATCCGCTGCGCGTACTGCCGACGATCAGAAAATGTTCGAGGGTGGGGCATTGCGCGCGAAGATCGCCGACCGTGTTCGCGCTCTCAACCGACGCGATGATCGCCTTGGCGCCGGAGTGATTCGCGCGATAGACGAGATCCTTCTCGCGCAGCATTGCGGTGCAAGGGATCACGATCGCGCCAATCTTGAGTGCGCCGATGTAGGCCGCTTGCCAGAACGGAATGCGCGGCAGCACCAGTAGAATCGGATCGCCGGCGCCGAGGCCGAGGTCGGTCAGCACGTTGGCGATGCGATTGGATTGCTCCTTGAAATCGCCGAAGGTCAGCCGCGCGCGATTACCCTCCTGATCCTCCCACAGCAGCGCGACGCGCTCAGGATCGGCGGCAAACTCATCGATGACGTTGCCGAAGTTGAAGAACTCCGGCGTGTCCCATCGAAACTGGTTGTATGTCTGCTCGTAGGTGTCCATTTTGAGGGTACTCTACCTGCGCTTCTTTTCCGGCGGGGGCTGCGAGCGCTTCGCCGCTGCCTTGATGTACTTTACCGTAACCGGCGAGAGGTCGTCGCGCTCGACGCGCACGTCGATGATCGAGAACGTATCGATGCGATGCGCGTTCTCCAGCGCTTCGCGAAGTTCATTGGGCGTATGCGCCTCGAAACCGGCGCCGCCCCATTCGCGCGCGAGATTCGCATACGGCCACGGTGGGATATCGAGCAACTCGCGCCGCTCAGCGACCGGCCGAAAGATACCCCATCCGCCGTTGTTGATGACGAGCACAATCGGATTGGCGCCGAAGACGGGCGCGTGAGAAATTTCCGGCCCGGTCATCTGAAACGCGCCGTCGCCGCATAGCACGATTGGGCGAAGTCCAGAGCCGAGCTGTGCGCCGAGCGCGGCCGGCACCGCGAATCCCATCGACGCGTAAAATCCCTGCGCCAGATACGTCCCGCCGCTCGGCACGCGGATATCGAGGCCGCCGAAGAGCATGTCGCCCGATTCTGCGACCACCAGATGCCCCTTGTGCGCGGCGAGGAATTCATTCACCGCGCGCAGGATATCGGCCACCTTGAGGTGGCGTCCGTTGCGGCCGTTCTCCAGCGGCAGATTATCGACGTACTGCACCTTCTCATGATGCTTGCGCAGGTCCTGCTTGAGCAGCGCGCGGACGAAATCCCGCACGCCCACCTCGGTGTAGGTGTGATGCTTCACGTCGACTTTGCGATCGACCGCCCATACCGTGCGATCCTGGATGATGTGCGGAGGGCGATTGCCGAAATTCATGTCGGTCTTGAGGCATCCGAGATTGATGACCAGGTCGGCTTCGTCCATCCGCGCAACCATCGGCGGCGGGCTGATCGCTCCGATGTGCACGCCCATATACAGAGGATGGTCCATCGGAAACGCGCCTTTGCCGAGAACAGTCGTGCAAACGGGCGCGCCGAGTTTCTCCGCGAGTGCGACCAACTCCGCCGACGACTTGTAGCGATGAATCTCGATACCGGCGATCAGCATCGGCTTGCGGCTCGCATTGAACATCTCGGCGGTCTCGCGCGCGGCCTCCGCGACTTTGGGCGCATCGGATGGCTGAAAATGCAGATAGCCGTCCCATTCGATGATCTCGTCGGGCACTTCGACTTCGCGATCGACCATGTCGCGATGAATCTCGATATAGCCGGGGCGCTGCTCCGCCCAAATCGCGCGGACCACGTCATGAAGATCCTGCGCGGCGCGGCGCGGATCGGTCAGCACGGCCGAGGCGCAGGTGACCTCTTTGAAAATGCGATGCTGCGATTCGATCTCGCGGGCCTGATGATGAATCAGAGTGCCGAGCTTGCGCTCCTCCTCGCCCGGGCCGCCGGAGAAAATCAGGATCGGAACGCGCTCGGAAAAAGATCCGGCGACTGGATTGATGGTGTTGAAGCCGCCGGCGCCGTAGGTAATGCAAATTACGCCGATTTTCCTCGAGGCGCGCGCGTAGCCGTCGGCGGCGAATCCGACTCCCGGCTCATGCGAGAAGGTGTGGACCTCGAACCCGTGCGAGCGCCCGAGCGAGAAAAACAGTTTCAGCGCGAGATCGCCGGGGATTCCGAACAGATGCTCGGTGCCGATTTTACGGAGATAGGCGACCAGAAAGTCGCCCAACTTCATGTGTCGCTTCAAGTTTAGGTTCCTCGGTGGTGCAGCGGCGGAAAGCTCGCGCCGCTGATGTTCTGCGACCCATTCACGTTCACTCATTCTACCAGAATCCTTTCTCGCCGACGCACTATGCTCGCATCATGCTTCGCGTTATCTAGGAGTAGGATTTGTCTACAGGAGGGCGGGTCTATGTCGATGACCGCGCAGTTCGTGCAAATTTCAGCCGATAAGCTGGCCGAGCTGGTCGACGATCCCGAGGATATCGAGGAACTGTTTTCCGGCGATGCTCCCGTGGATGCGATGCAGCGTCTCATCCACCTGAGCGAGGCGCAACGCCAACACATCGTCGAACAAGGACCGGAGATGCTCGAGAACACGCTCGCACGGCTCGATCCTAAAATGCGCGAGGCGGTTAGTGCGCGGCTCGGCCAATTCGGCGCCGATCCATCAGGCCTCGCGAAGCGCGCCCAGGGCGAGGCGCTGCTGAAACTGATGATGGCGCGCGCGGGCCAGCAAGCGGGAGGGCAGGGCGCATCGAGTTCGCGCATCGCAAGCATCTCGATCGACAAGAGCTGGCACGGAATCCATTATCTACTGTGCGGCGCGGCCGAACCGACTAGTGCGCTCATCAGCAAAGCGATCCTGGGCGGTACGGACATCGGCGAAGATTTCTCCGGCTATGGAGAGGCGCGATATCTCACCGTCGTTGAAACCGCCGCAATGTCTTCCGAGCTGAATCGCAAGACGCTCGAGGCGGAGATGACGCGTCGCTTCGATCCCGCGCAGATGACCCGGCTCGGGATCTATCCGAACGGATGGTCCGGCCCGGATGGGCAGTGGCTGCTGCGCGAATTCCGCAATCTACGCGCCTTCTATGCCGATGCGGCGACCAAAGGCATCGCGATGGTGACCTGCCTCGTGTAGCGGTCACTCATCGCAACGCGGCCCACGGCGGTTGCGAGAACATCTGCGAGTATCGCAATGCGCCGGGAATCGCGACTAGTGCTGAAAGCAGCACTAGAAAGATGCATGCGAAAACTGCGGGCCGTTGCGCTCTCCGCATGATCTGCACCGTCGCAAGCGCAAACCAGGGCAGAAACGGCACCCAATAACGCGGACCATAGCAGAGCCCCGGACCTGTCGAGCCCATAAGAATTATGTAGAAAGCGAGCGGCAACACTAGCCATCGGATGAGTTCCAAGCCAGAAGCATTGGAGCGCCATGCGAATGGAATAGCGAGAAAGACAAAAATGCTCCAGGGGACAAAATAGAGCAGCCCGTGAACCGGATCTAGAAACGTATCGTAAAAGTGATAGAAGGCGAACGGTGTGAGCCCGAGGTTCCCTGAAATCACCGGGGTTTTGGCCAACCAGTAGTTGAACGCTATGAGTGCTGTGCCGCATGAACCCCATCCGATCGCGAGCTTCGCGGCGTTGCGGCGACGGCCGGCGATGAGCTCGTTGATGATCAAACCGGCGCCCACGACCGCGAACGGAGGTTTGAGAATCGCCGCGAATCCCGCGCCGAACCCGGCCAAAGTGACTCGCTCTGCGCTAAACGCCCAAACTGTCAATATCAGCGCCAGACCGATGGTGGACTCGGAAAAAAACGATCGCGAATAAGCTAGCCAAGGGCTCGCGCCCACCAACAACATGGTTGCCAACATCGCCGTGGCGCGGCTCATTCCCAAACGGCGGCCGGCCAAATAGGTTACCAGCGCCCCCAGCCACGAGATCAGGGCCAGGACTACGGCGGCGTAACTTTCCACGTCGGTGAGACTGGGTCGCAGCGGCGCGATAGCAAGCGCGATCAGAGCGGGAAATGCTACCGGATGAGCCGATACCTCGTAAACGTCCTCGGGAGGGTTGAACGCGGAATCGCAGCGTGAGGCATGGTCTGCCGCATCGATTGAAGCTAAACCCTGGCGACCGCTGCGACGGTTGATCAAAATCGTATGATGATCGAAGGCGGCGCCGCTAAATCGGACCCCTGCGTCGAACCCGCCAGAGGCTACGCGATCGTAGTCATCCTGTAGTTGAAGATCGTGGTCAAATAATAGGCTGTTTATCACAAGGACATATTGTGGCTCGTCGCTCCTCGTGGCGGCGGGCGCGACGAGTGAGAAACCTGCGCCGGGCGACCACTTGATTCTGGACAGCACTACGAACATGACGAGCAACAAACCGAACGAAGCGACTACGCCTGCGATGCGCCATCGATCGTGCGCAAGATCCAGCGACCACGCCGCGCCATCGGCAGAGAAATGCGGCGGCGGGTTCGATACGCCCTCGGCCGAAAGTGACTCGTTTCCGCCGTTGGCAAACCGATAGTAGATTAAGCCGACCATACAGAGCAGCGAGAGTAGGGAAATATTGATCCGCCGCTGGGTCCTTTGAATGGACGCCCAGTTGGATGGCGCTTGATCGATTTCCGTCTCTTGTGTGGCAGCAGGCGGGGCGCCGGAAATCCTGCTCAGGATGATATCGCGGAAAGAAGCCGTCGCGGTGGGACTCGGAGAGTCGAGGCCGCACTCTACCTCCATATGATCGTTCCACCGGATGTGAATGTAGAGGCCGTGACGCTCCCAGTCCGTGGAGGCCCAGGCCGATCGGGCAAACAGGTTGGAGGACCGCACGGAAAGGAATGCGCGGCCCAAACCCTCGGTGCGGAGACTCGCACTCAAATAGTACCACCCTGGCGACACATCAGCCTTTTGGGTCCAAGCTGCGCGTCCTCCGGGAGCATTGCTGATCCTTAACTCGCCGGGCGCACCGGGTTGATGAGACCATTCGAAGCTGTCGCACTCGACGCCGGGAGAGGGATGCCAGTGAGCAGGCATCGACGAGCCGGATCTCGGGTCCGGGTTGAGAAGAAGGTTTTCCGAGGCCGCAGCATTACCGGGAATGGTTCGGATGGCCAAAACCAGCAGGATGGCCACCGGCGCGGCGTAAAAGCGCCTTGAGTTGCTCCTCATCGGATTCATCGCACGTCGCATACATTATCTTGCTGCTACGCGATAGCGCCGCTGTCCTGGTCGACGATAGTAGCAATCCGAAGAAGGGGGCATCGGATATTGGGCAACATCTGCGAAGAGAACCTTGCCTCGCTGCGGGCAATGGAGAAATTGAACACGAAGCTCTCCGCAGATATCGAATGACCGCGGGCCATGTCGCCAGCGAGATACTTTGCGCCCAGCGGTATCATTTGGAGTGGTCACGATGTCGAGTACGCCATCGAGAAGGATGACTGGGAGCGTGACCGAAGCTGTATTTCCACAAGCGGCGGCGGGTATCGCAATTTGCAACCCGCCGATGCCGTGGGGCTGGTTCTTTTCGATTACGCATAGCGTGGTAATCGTACCGCAATGCTGTGTAAGATTGAGGCGAAAGAAGGCGTTTCATGTTTCGCAACATTCTGCGTATGCAAATGCTCACGCCCACGCGCATCGGCGGGATGGTCACGCATCTGCCGAAGTTCGTGCGCGTGTTTTATCGTCTGATGAAGGACGAGCGGGTCTCGATTTTCGCCAAAGCCGCGCCATTCGTGATCCTGCTGCTGATGCTCACGCCGCCGGCGATCGAGCTCGACTTCGTACCGGTGGTCGGCGAAATCGACTGGATGCTGACCGCCTACATTGCGCTGAAGGTCTTCGTGTGGCTATGCCCGGCCGAGGTTGTGCGCGAGCACGTCGGGCAGATCGCGCACGGTCAATAAGCGCAAATGCGACCGCGCATACTCCTGTTCACCGCCGCCGCGATCGTTATCGTCACGCTGATCGTACTGGGTGTGGCCGATACCTTCCTGGTCGACTTTCTGTGGTTTTCCACGCTCGGATATCGCGGAGTCTTCGATCGGGTGGTCGGGACGCAAGTCGCGATTTTCGCCGGTGTATGGCTCGTTTCGTTCATCGCGATTGCCGCCAGCGGTTTCGCCGCGATTGCGCAGGGCCGCGATCGCGAGCGGCTGCGGGTGGTGCGCCGTCCCGACGAAATGGTCGAGGTCAATCTGCCCGAGCTGCTGCGCGCGTTCAGCGATCGCATCCCATGGCGGCTGCTGGTGATCGTCGGCGCCGCAGTCATCGCGATTTTTCCCGCCAATGGCGAAGCCGGCGGATGGGACACCTACCTGAAAGCGCTCTATGGCGTGCCGTTTCATCTCGGCGATCGCTCGTTCGGTCATGATGTAGGATTTTACATCTTCCGGTTGCCGCTGCTGGAAGACTTCCGCGATCTCTTCCTCGTGATCCTGTTCCTCGCCGCGGCGGCGGGAATCGGTATCCACTGGATGCGCGGGTCGCTGGATTTTCGCGAATCGCCTCCGCGCATAACTCCCACGGCAGCCGCGCAGATTTCCGTCTTGCTGGGGATTTTTTTCCTGCAGCGCGCGTTCAGCTATTACCTCTCGCGTTATGGGTTGCTGTTCCACACCAACGGCGTGGTCTACGGGATGCGCTATGTCGATCACGTGCTCTGGCAGCCCGGATTGTGGTTGCTGGTAGCATTGTCCATCGTCGCCGCCGCGCTATGTTTCGCGAATGTAGGCACGCGCGGCGTGCGCCTCCCTGTGATCGCATTCGTGATCGTGTTCGGCCCCTCGCTGCTGCTGAGCTTCATCGAACCGGTAATCGAGCGGCTATGGGTTAAGCCCGACGAGCTGCGCATCGAGAAGCCCTACCTCACGGCGAATATCGAGATGACGCGCGCCGCGTATCAGCTCGATAACGTCGATGTGAAGCCGTTCTCGGGACAGGGCACGCTGACCCGCGCTTCGTTCGATACAGATGCTGCCACGCTGCACAACATCCGGCTCTGGGACCCGCGCCCGCTAATCGATACCTATAAGCAACTGCAGGAGATTCGGCTTTACTACGACTTCCTCGATGTCGATATCGACCGCTACACCATCGGCGGCCAATACACGCAGGTGATGCTCTCTCCGCGCGAATTGAACGTCGGGCTGCTGCCGGAGAACGCGCAGACCTGGGTCAATCAGCATCTGAAGTTCACCCATGGCAGCGGACTGGTAATGAGTCCGGTCAACGAGAAGGACAGCGAAGGGTTGCCGGTATTCCTGATCAAGAATATTCCCGCCGAATCGAGCGTTGGCTTCAAGGTCGAAAATCCGGCCATATACTTCGGCGAGGAACCGGATAACTACGTCGTGGTGGATTCGGCGACACCGGAATTCGACTATCCCAAGGGCGCGGACAACGTTTTCTCATTTTATAAAGGCGCGGGCGGAATTCCGGTCAGCGGATTGTGGCATCGGATGCTCTTCAGCTTCTTTTTCCACGACATCAATTTGCTGGTGACCGAAAATATCGTCGATCAAAGCAAGATCATGATTCGCCGCAACATCATCACGCGGCTGTCATACCTGGCACCCTTTCTTCGCTTCGATGGCGATCCATATTCGGTGCTGGTCAATGGGCATCTTGTGTGGATTGTAGACGCATACACCACCAGTGATCGGTATCCGTACTCGCAGGATATCGACGGGCTCAATTACATCCGCAATTCGGTCAAGGCGGTGATCGACGCCTATGACGGCAGCACCACGCTATACGTTTCCGACCCCGCCGATCCTCTAATCCAGACCTGGCAGAAAATTTTCCCGACCATGTTCAAGCCGCTCAGCTCGATGTCCGACGAATTGCGCGCGCACATCCGCTATCCGGAATATTTTTTCCAGGTGCAGGCGGGAATCTACCGGACTTACCACATGACGGATCCGCAGGTCTTCTATAATCGCGAGGATCAATGGGACGTCGCCAAGGAAAACTATGCGGGCATGACCGGACCGATGCAGCCCTACTACATCATCATGCGGCTTCCGGGCGAGTCGCACGAGGAATACATCCTGATGCTGCCGATGGTGCCGAAGGGGCGCGACAATATGATCGCGTGGATGGCGGCGCGCTGTGACGGCGCCGACTACGGCCATCTGTTCGAGTATGCATTTTCGAAGGACAGCCTGTTTTACGGGCCATATCAAATCCAGGCGCGCATCAATCAGAATCCTGAAATCTCGCGCCAACTTTCGTTGTGGAATCAGATGGGTTCCAAGGTCATTCTCGGAAATTTGATCGTCATCCCGGTGCAGGATTCACTTCTCTACGTCGAGCCGCTGTACATCCGCGCCGAGAATGGACAGCTTCCCGAATTGCAGCGCGTCATCGCCTCATATGGCGATCGGGTCGTGATGGGCGATACCTTGCCGGAGACTTTGGCCGCGCTATTCACCGGACATGAAAACGCCGCCGTTCCAGTGGTCGCCCAGGTGACGCCTCAAACTGCGCCGAATACCGGCGCCGGAGCGCCCGCTGCGCCGGTTTCCGGGTCGACCGCAGCCAATCATTACAATCGCGCGCTCAAGGCCTTGAGCGCCGGCAACTGGACTGAGTTCGGAACCCAGATGCAGCAGCTGGGTCAGGATCTCGGACAAAATTCCGGAGGACCATCACACTGAGTTTCGATGGCGGAAGGTTCGAGCGATAGGATCAGGGTCCTCATCGTGGAGGACCAGCGGATGGTTCGGGATTTGGTGCGCCCGGTACTCGCTCCGGAATGCGAGATTGTCGGCGAGACTACCGACGGTGAAACCACTCTCGCGACCGCCATTCGCACCAAGCCCCACGTCATCCTGCTCGATATCGTGATGCGCGGGACCGACGGGCTGAGTGCGGCGCATGAGCTCGCGCGCAAAGTACCCGGCGCCAAGGTTCTGGTCGTAAGCCAGTACGACACGCGCCAGTATGTGTTGGAGGCCGTCAAGGAAGCACGCGTCGCCGGATACTTCCTGAAGACCGAAGAGGGTGCCGACAACATTTTGCCCGCCATTCGCGCGGTGCATGGCGGCGGTCAATACTTCAGCCCCTCGATCGCGCGCATCGTGGTCGAGGAAATGAATCATCCGTCATTTGCAGGCGGCCACGATGGGTTGACGAAGCGCGAGCGCGAGGTGCTGCGGCTGATTGCCGAGGGCTCGACCACCAAGGACATCGCGGCGCACCTTAAGATCAGTCCCAAGACGGCGCAGGTCCACCGCGACAATCTAAAACAGAAGTT
>DATGKG010000205.1:0-3272 GCA_035294805.1 Binataceae bacterium (SeqCode)
GATCTTCGCGCCGATGAGCACCTCGTCGAGTCCGTGCGCGAGGCTCTTCTTCGATATTTCCAGCAGCCGGTTTTCGCCCTTGGTCTCCGACAGCGGCTTGCCGTCCTCGAAGCCCTCGAGCGTGACGACCGCGACGTCGCCCTCTTCGACCACCGAGCGGTCCTCGACTTTCTTGAGACTGGCCTGGCGCTCGCGCAGCCGCTCAAGAGTATCGTCGACTTCCTTGTCGGTGACTGCGATGGTTTCCTCGGGCACCTTTAGCCCTTCGTAATCGGTGATGACGACCTCGGGCTTGAGGTCGAACACCGCGCTGAACTTCAGCACCTCGGGAAGATTGGTTTCCTCGGTGATGATCTCCGGATCGACGATCGGCTTGAGATTGTGCTCGGAAAGCGCCTTCTCGGTGTATTCCTTGACCAGCTTCTGAGTGACTTCGCTGCGGACCTGATCGCCGAAAAACTTCTCCAGCAAATTGCGCGGCGCATGGCCAGGACGAAATCCCTTCAGCACCACGCCGCGGCGCAGTTCGTTGTAGGTTTTGTCGAGCTCGCGTTTGATCTCGTCGGGCTCGACCTCGATTGTGAGTTTGCGCCGAAGCGCGGAATTCTCTTCGATATTGACGTTCATGATTCGATAAGTCCCCACAGATAAACACACGCCCGATAGCTGGATCAACTTTTATTCTAATGACGAAGCCGATCGCGCGCTTGCAAAATTGTTGCGGTGATGATTTGACCCACACCGCGATTGTCGCGCAGATGCGATAAATCCGTCGAATTCACATCGCGCGAGGCTATCCACATCGGACGCGCTGATTGTGGAGATTTAGATCGACGCACGTCATTGGACCGGATCGGGTGCCACGAATACGCGCAATGGGGACCGCGATAGCCCCTTCGCCAATGGCGATGGGCCGCACTTGAACATCAGGGCTGCGATTGCTGGACTTCATGGCGAGGAAAATCTAGACTGCGCCAGATAATCCTTGCGGCAAAAGGTCCGACGGAACGTTCTGCGTATCGCGCAAGAGACGATTATATTTGACCTGAATTCCGCATTCCCAAAATTTCAGGAGATCGAAGTTAGATGAGTGAAGCCAACATCGTTCTGCCCGCGCTGACCAGCGCGCAGGTTGCGATCCTCTGGTTCATTCTTGGCTCGGCGGTGATCGGTTTGCTCTATGGCGGCATCCTGGTTCGCACCGTCCTGGCCGCGAACCCAGGCCCTAAATCGATGACCGATGTGAGCGACGCGGTCGAGATCGGCGCGATGGCGTACCTCAAGCGCCAGGTGAGCACCATGTCCATTTTCGTGGTGATCATCTTCATCGCGCTGTTTCTGATGTATCGGAACGTCTATCACGACCTGTGGCTCTCGCTGGGAATCTCGGTCGCGTTCCTTCTCGGCGTCGGCGCGTCCTATCTCGCGGGCTTTATCGGGATGTGGCTCGCGGTCAAGGGCAATGTCCGCAGCGCCAACGCTGCGCTGACCAGCTTCAAGGATGCGATGGAACTCGCATTCAAGGCTGGCGGTGTATCGGGGATGGCCACCGTCGGCCTCGGCCTTCTAGGCGCGACGATCATCTTCCTCGTGTACCAGCAAGATGCGATGAAGGTGCTGGTTGGATTCGGATTCGGCGGCTCATTGGCCGCCCTTTTTATGCGCGTCGGCGGCGGCATCTACACCAAAGCGGCCGACGTCGGCGGCGATCTGGTCGGCAAAGTCGAAGCCGGCATTCCCGAAGACGATCCACGCAACGCCGCGACTATCGCGGACAACGTCGGCGACAACGTCGGCGATTGCGCTGGAATGGCGGCCGACGTCTTCGAATCTTACGAAGTCACGTTGGTCGCAGCGATCATCCTCGCAGCCTATGCTGTCAACGAGCCGGATTTCATCGCGATATACGGCGGCCTCGCAGGCGCGTTTGCGATGAGGCTGATAGTTTTCGCGCTCATCCTGCGCGCGGTCGGAGTGTTCTCGTCGATCCTCGGAATCATGGCGGTGCGAGTGCCGGCTGGAACCGCGATGCGCGATCCCATGACCCCGATCGTTACCGGGTACATGGTTTCGGCGGTCGCCTCGGTGATCGGTTTCTTCGTCGTCAACTGGATGTATTTGCAAGACCCGCGAACCGGCGCGACCGACTGGCGCTTTGCCGAATGCGCCACGCTTGGAATCATTCTTGCCGTCGTAACCCTGTGGCTAACCAACTACTTCACGCATCCGGACAAGAAGCCGGTTACCGAAACCGCGACTTCCGCGCGCACCGGCCCGGCGACGCTGATCCTTTCGGGCCTCGCCGAAGGTATGGAATCGTCGGTGTGGGCGCTGATGGTTATCGCGGCCGCCATCGTGGGCGCGACGATTATCTTCCGCGAATCGCTGGCCCTGCAGTTCTTTGGAATAGCGCTCGCAGGTCTCGGACTTCTCACCACCACGGGTTTCATCCTTGCGATGGACACCTACGGACCGATCACCGACAACGCGCACGGAATCTTCGAAATGGGCGGAATCCATCAGGAAGAAGCCTCGCGCACGCTGTCGTGGATGGACGCGATCGGCAACACCACCAAAGCGCTGACCAAGGGCCTCGCGATCGCGACCGCCGTGCTTGCGGCGGTGTCGCTCTTCCGCTCCTTCATAGATGAAGCCCATCTCGGCGCGATCGGCGTCCAGATCAACATGCCCACCGTGTTCGTCGGCCTGATGATCGGCGGCGCGGTGCCCTTTCTGTTCAGCTCCTTCGCGATTAAAGCGGTCACCCGCGCGGCCTATCAGGTCGTATTCGAGGTGCGCCGCCAGTTCCGCGAGCATCCGGGCATCATGGACTACACCGAAAAGCCCGATTACAGCCGCTGCGTCGATATCGTCACTGCCAGCGCGCAGCGCGAATTGCTAGGACCCGGAATCCTCGCCGTGTTCGCTCCACTGATGGTGGGCTTCGGACTCGATGTCGGCGCGCTGGGCGGCTTCCTCGGCGGCACCATCCTGACCGGCCAGTTGATGGCCGTCTTCATGTCGAACTCGGGTGCCAACTGGGATAATGCCAAGAAGAAATTCGAAGATGGATTCCTCGGCGGCAAAGGCACCGACATTCACAAGGCTGCCGTCGTAGGCGACACGGTCGGCGATCCATTCAAAGATACCGCGGGTCCGGCGCTTAATCCGATGATCAAGGTAATGAACCTGGTCGGCATCCTCGCGGCGCCATTCTGTACACAGTCCCTCAGCGTGGTTACGCCGACGCGCGTTATCGTTACTGTGTTCTC
>DATGKG010000206.1:0-4597 GCA_035294805.1 Binataceae bacterium (SeqCode)
CGCATACTCGCATCCGATGACGCCGGCACCAATGACCGCCAGCGAACTGGGGAGATCCTTTAACAGCAGGATGTCGTCGCTGGAAAAGACGCAGTTCCCGTCCAGCGGCATGCGCGGATCGCGCGCCGCTTCGGTGCCGACCGCGATCACGACTTTATCAGTGGTGATAATGCGCTCACCGGAACGCTGCTCGAACAGCAATCGCAGGCGATGCGGATCGACGAAGGAGGCTTCCGCGTGCTCCAGTTCAACGTTGTTGCGCAATAGCTGATGACGCGTGACGTCAACCTCGTGCCGCACCACCGGCTCGACCCGAAACAGCAGATCCGCGAGCGTGATTTTTTCCTTCACTTTGTAGGATTCGCCATAAAGCGCGTGCTCGCGGTAGCCCGACAGATACAGCACCGCTTCGCGCATCGTCTTGCTAGGGATGGTGCCGATGTTCATGCATACGCCGCCGACGATCGCCTTGCGCTCGATTACCATCACGCGCTTGCGAAGCTTGGCGGCCTGGATTGCGGCAGAGTGGCCGGCAGGCCCGGAACCGATTACCACCAGATCGTACTCATACTCAGCCATGACGAGCCTCCAGAGCTCATATTAGTGGTCGCGGAAATGAGTACCTAAGCATCCAATTGTGACGGGAATGTTTCGGAATCTTACTCTTGATGTGAGACCTCCATTCAAATCGTCACTTCTGCGTCACACTCCCGCAACATCGATTCGCTCTAATGAGGCGCTCTAAGCGGCGGCGACCGCGCGTGCGAAGGTTCGCCCGTCCAGGGAGGATTCGATGAAGACCACTGTGGGGATTTTCTTGTCCGTCGCGCTCCTGCTATGCGCTTCGTTCGCGATGCGCGACCAGGCCGATGTCGCTGTCGCTGCGGATAACGTCACGTTGCAGGGCACCGGCGCCACCTTTCCCGCGCCGCTCTACCAGAAGTGGTTCGCCGAATACAACAAGCTTCATCCCGACGTGCAGGTGAACTATCAGGCGCTCGGCAGCGGTGCTGGCGTGAAGCAGTTTCAACAGGGGCTGGTGAACTTCGGCGCCAGCGACGCTGCGATGACCGATGACGAAATCAAGGCGGTCAAGGACGGCGTCGTGTTGTTGCCGATGACCGCAGGCAGCATCGTGCTTTCCTACAACATCCCCGGCGGGCCGGCTGAGGTGAAACTCTCGCGCGAGGCCTATGTCGGTATCTTCATGGGCAAGATCAGTTCGTGGGACGATCCGATCATCGCCAAGGCGAATGGCGGCGCGAAGTTTCCCGCCACCAAGATAACCGTCGTCACGCGCTCCGACGGCAGCGGCACAACTTACGTCTTCACCACGCATCTGTCGGCGATCAGCCCAGAATGGAAAGCTGGTCCCGGCGCGGGCAAGTCAGTGAACTTTCCGGTCGGCGTCGCGGGCAAAGGCAATCCCGGCGTGACTGCGCTCATCAAACAGACCCCCGGCGCGATCGGCTATGTCGAATATGGATACGCGCTGCAAACCAAAATGCCGATGGCGGTGCTGGAAAATCATGACGGCAAGTACGTGAAGGCGGACCTCGCCAGCGGTCAGCATGCGCTGGCGACGGTCGAGTTGCCCGAAAATCTGCGCGCGTGGATTCCTGATCCGCAGGGCGCCGACGCCTATCCGATCGTCACCTACACCTGGTTGCTTTGCTACAAAAAGTATCAGGATCCGAAGATAGCGGAGACCATGAAGGCGCTCGTCACATACGGCCTGAGCGAAGGGCAGAAGGACAGCGAGGCACTCGGCTACATTCCGCTTCCGTCGAACGTGGTGGATAAAGTGAAGAAGGCCGCCGATCAGATTTCATGAGCCTTGCTGAAGCTGAAGTGGCGGACGATATAACGATTGGGGATGCAGAGGGACCCACGACTGGCGCAACGGAGATCTCGCAGCCGCCCTCGCGGCTCGAGATTTACGGCGATCGGGCGTTTCGCCGTTCTACGCTGATCATCGCGTGGTTCATCGTCGCGCTGATGTTCTGGTTGGTTTTCTCGATCGGCCGCCAGGCAATGCCGGCGGTGCAGACCTACGGCCTCCGCTTCCTCACCACCAGCACGTGGGACGCTAACAAAGCGCAGTTCGGCATCCTGCCCGCGATCACGGGAACGATCTACAGCTCGGTGCTGGGATTGTTCATCGGCACGATCTTCGGCCTCGCGATCGCGATTTTTTTAAGTGAGGGTTTTCTGGCGACCGCAATCGAGGCGTTGCTGAAAATCGTTCATCTCGAGGACAAGCGTCCGTGGGCGTCGATTCCCGATCGCCTCGAAGACTTCCTGAAAATCACCGTCGAACTCCTCGCCGCGGTGCCCAGCGTCGTTTACGGGCTATGGGGAATCTTCGTCGTGATCCCGCTGGTGCGTCCGGCGGCCGACTGGCTCTATGGCCATCTCGGATGGATTCCCATCTTCGGAACGCCGCTTTCCGGCCCCGGGCTGCTTCCGGCCTCGATCGTCCTCGCGATTATGGTGCTGCCGACGATATCCGCGATCTCGCGCGATGCGCTGGTGGCCGTGCCGCCCAAGATGCGCGAGGCCGCATTCGGCATGGGCGCAACGCGATGGGAGGCTATCCTCGCGGTTTTCGTTCCGACCGCGGCGACCGGAATATTCGGCGCCGTGATCCTCGGCTTCGGACGCGCGCTCGGCGAGACGATGGCACTGGCGATGCTCGCCGGCAATGCCAACGTCATCAGCTGGTCGCTCTTTTCGCCCGCCAACACGCTGGCCGCGCTACTTGCGAATCATTTTCCTGAAGCAGATCGCATCGAGGTCGGCGCGCTGATGTATGCCGCGCTGGTGCTACTCGCGATCACGCTGGTGGTCAATGTGATCGGCACGCTGATTCTGCAACGCGCCGACGCGAGCCTCAAAGGACTGCGCTGATGGCAGTTGAAGCGACCAACGGACCGAACACCGGCGCGCTGGATCCGGCAGAGCTCAAGGATCTCGAATGGTCGCTGCGCCAGCCGCGCTCACTGTTCAGCTTCGCGATGAGCGTGCTGACCGGAGCGGCGACTATCGGCGCGCTGCTGCCGCTGTTCTCGGTGTTGTACCTGCTGGTGCAAAAGGGCATCGCGGCGCTGCACTTCGCGTCGTTCACAGACCTTCCACCGGCGGCGATGGTCGAGGGCGGTGGATTCGGCAACGCCATCGTCGGCACTTTCGTCATTGTTTCGATCGCAACCTTTATCGCCGTGCCGTTTGGAATATTCGCTGCGATCTACATCACGGAATTCGGCCCCGATACCCAGACCGCGAATGCTGTGCGATTTGCGGCCAAGGTGCTGACCGGACTGCCCTCGATCCTCGCGGGCGTGTTCGCATTCGCGGTGGTGGTCGTCGCGAGCGGAGGTTTCTCCGCGCCGGCGGCAGGCGTCGCGCTCGCGCTGCTGATGGTTCCGACCATCCTGCTGACGGCCGAGGAAGCGATCAAACGCGTGCCGACCCGGATGCGCGAAGCGGCGGTCGGAATGGGCGCGACCCCCACTCAAATGGTGGCCCGGGTGGTGCTCCCGACGGCCTTGCCGGGCATCCTGACCGGTATTATGCTCGCCATCGCTCGCGCCGCGGGCGAAACCGCCCCGCTCCTATTCACCGCACTGTTCAGCGATTTCTGGATGAGCCGCACCAACCCTCATTTTCTGCCGAAAACAATGGGCGACCTGATGAAGCCGACCGCATCGCTGGCTGTGATGATCTACAACTTCTCGGGATCGCCATTCGATAATCAAATCGCGATGGCGTGGTCGGCTGCGCTGGCGTTGGTGGTGATCGTTTTATTGACGAATATCGCGGGGCAAGCCTTGGCCAAACGTACTTCCAACATCAGATGAGGAATCATATGACTCCACTCGAATCGCGAACCAACGGGGTTGCACATCATCACGCTAACGGCGACGACACCCTGCTCGATTGCACAATCGAGGAGCTGCACTACGGCAAATTCAAGGCCGTGCGCGACATCGCGCTGAAGATCAAAAAGGGTACTATCACCGCGTTCATCGGGCCCTCCGGATGCGGCAAGAGCACCGCGCTTCGATGCCTCAATCGCATGAACGATCTCGTGAAGGGCTTTCATTTTCGCGGCCATGTGATCTTTCGAGGCCAGGACATCTACAAACCGGGGGTCGATCCGGTCGCGGTGCGGAGGCACATCGGAATGGTCTTTCAACAGCCCAATCCGTTCGCGATGAGTATCTATCGCAACGTCGCATTCGGCTTGCGCCTCAATCGCTACAAGGGCGCGGTCGCCGACAAAGTCGAGCAGGCTCTGCGCGGTGCGGCGCTATGGGATGAAGTGAAGGACAAGCTTCATTCGAGCGGACTGGCGCTGTCGGGCGGGCAGCAGCAGCGGCTATGCATCGCGCGCGCCATCGCGACCGAGCCCGCGGTGCTGCTGATGGATGAGCCGTGCTCGGCGCTCGACCCGGTCGCGACCCATCGCATCGAAGAGTTGATGAAGGAGCTTAAGAAGAAGTACACCATCGCGATCGTGACGCATAATTTGCAGCAGGCGAAGCGCGTCGCGGATATGACGGCGTTTCTATATGTGGATACGACCCAGGGCGGC
>DATGKG010000207.1:0-5453 GCA_035294805.1 Binataceae bacterium (SeqCode)
TGCAGACCGATTGCATCGATCTGATGCAGTTTCACGAGATAATCAGGATGGACGATCCGGAAAAGATTTTTGCGCGAGGCGGCAGCTTCGAGGCCGCGCTGGAGGCGAAACAGGCCGGCAAAATTCGCCACCTGGGGTTCACTGGGCATAAGAGTCCGGACATTCATCTGCATATGCTGGAGGTATGGCTCGCGCATGGCTCGATGCCGGCGACAGTGCAGATGCCGCTCAACGTTATGGACGCGCACTACAACAGCTTCGCCGCCAAGGTGGTGCCGGAGCTGGTGAAGCACAACATCGGCGTGCTCGGGATGAAGCCGATTGGTGCGGGAACGTTTTTGAAGATCGGCATCGCGACGCCGATCGAGTACCTGCACTACGCGCTGAATCTGCCGACCAGCGTCGTCATCACCGGATGCGAATCGGTCGCGCAGGTGGAGCAGGCGGTCGAGGCGGCCAGCAGTTTCAGGCCGCTGACGAAGGAGCAAATCGCATCGATTCTTGCGCGCGCGGCGGGACTAAACGACGGCGGTAAGCTGGAAGGCTATAAGAGCACGAATACTTTTGACGGAACCACGTGGTATCCGCACTGGCTCGCGTAGGACTTAAATGGCGGCGTCGCCATGCTCGTTGGTGCGGATGCGCACCACGTCCTCAAGCGAGCTGACGAAAATCTTGCCATCGCCGATTCGACCGGTGCGGGCCTTGCGCGCGATGGCGTCGACGACTTCCTCGATCTGATCGTCGCGCACCACCACCTCGATTTTCATTTTGGGCATGAAGTCGGCGATGTACTCGGCGCCGCGATAGAGCTCGGTGTGACCCTTCTGGCGTCCGATGCCTCGCACCTCGTACACCGTCAGGCCCAGCACGCCCATCCTTTGAAGCTCGCTCTTCACCACATCAAGAGTGAAGGGCTTGATCACCGCCTCGATCTTCTTCATCAACGGTACACCTTCCGCGCAAGGCGCTGCCTATCGAGTTTGCAAAGAGCAAGTTCCGTGCTTTCGCAAATGTCGCGAGAATCATCGCAAAAGCGCCCTTTTATGCGCGGTCGATGGGCATTTGCTGCCTTCGAAAGCAGAGTCGTGCGGATGCTGAAGGACTTCCCCTTCGGCGCATTGCGCCCCGCGCGATTAGTGGTGTGCTATCTAGAGTTGTCGCCGTTGATGAAAACGATTGCGCCGTAAGCCAGCAGCCCGAGCGCCGCTATTCCGGTCAGGAAGAATCTGTGGTCGCGGCGATTTTCCGAGGTTCTGGTCGCCTCCCACATCAGGAACAGCGACACCAACAGACAACCCGCCCCGCGATAGGTGGTGCTGATTGAATTCCACCATTCGCTCAGGTCCACCACGTTCTTCATCACCATCGTCAGGATTGAATTGAACATCACCCGCCCCGCTTACAAAAATTGGTACCCTTTCAATCCGCGCAACGCAACATAGAGGCTGAATTCTATACGTTTAGGCGAGCAATTGGTTTCGTTTCCTTTTTGACAATCGGTCCGGCTTCCCGCGCTTCGAGGGCGACGGCTTCGACCGGCGTTTTGGTCCCGCCTACGCGACGCTTCGCCGCCTTTGACCAATCGGCCTGATGAGGTTAGATACTCCCTTCGGGAGTTGACTTCTTGATAGCAAGCGTTCTCTCGGCGGCACTCCAGGGCGTCGACGCGTTCGGCGTCGAGGTCGAGGTCCATATCGGCAACGGCCTGCAAGCGAACCTAAAGACCGTCGGACTGGCCGAGGGTGCGGTCAAGGAATCTCAGGAGCGCGTCAAGCCTGCGATCGTGAATTCCGGCTTTCACTTCCCGTCGCGCAGAGTGACGATCAATCTAGCGCCTGCCGATATGCGCAAGGACGGCTCGGGCTTCGACCTTCCCATCGCGCTGTCGCTGCTGGGTGCGACCGGACGGCTCACCAGTCGCGAGCGCTTGCGACGCTATCTGGTCATCGGCGAACTCGCGCTCGACGGCCGCGTGCGAGGCATCAAGGGCGCGCTGCCGACCGCGCTGCATGCGCGCGCGTCGAAGTATGATGGCCTCGTGCTGCCGCGCGAGAACGCGATGGAGGCCGCGGTGGTCGGCGACGGCGTCGCGATCCTTCCCGTCGATACGCTGCGCGAGGCGCTCGACTTCTTCGAGGGGCAGCGCGAGCTGACGCCGACGATGACCGATGTCGGCGCGCTCTTCAACGCGCATTCCAAGTATGACGTCGACTTCTGCGATGTGAAGGGACAGGAGCAGGCCAAGCGCGCGCTCGAGGTCTGCGCCGCCGGCGGCCACAACGTGCTGATGATTGGCCCGCCCGGGTCGGGCAAGACGATGCTTGCGAAACGGCTGCCCACCATCCTGCCCGCGATGACGTTCGAGGAGGCGATCGAAACTACCAAGGTGCATTCGGTGATGGGTCTACTCGATGGACGCGCGCTAATCTCGACGCGTCCGTTTCGCTCGCCGCATCATACGATTTCCGACGCGGGACTTATCGGCGGCGGACCGATTCCGCGTCCGGGCGAAGTCAGCCTCGCGCATCATGGCGTGCTGTTCCTCGATGAGTTGCCGGAGTTCCGCAAGAACGTCCTCGAAGTGTTGCGCCAGCCGCTCGAGGACGCGCGCATCACTATCTCGCGCGTGATGGGCACGCTGACTTTTCCTGCCTCCGTCATGCTGGTCGCGGCAATGAATCCGTGCCCGTGCGGATTCTTCGGCGACGCGACGCACGAATGCTCATGCTCACCCCTCGTGATTCAGCGCTACCGCTCGCGTATCTCAGGGCCGCTGCTCGATCGCATCGACATCCATATCGAGGTGCCGGCGGTGAAGTACAAGGAGCTGACGGAAAAATCGATGGGTGAGCCGTCCGAGAAGATCCGCGAGCGCGTCGACCGGGCGCGCGAGATCCAACTCAAGCGATTTGCCGGGATGAACTTCTTCTGCAATGCGCAGATGGGCTCGCGCGAGATGCGCGCGCATTGCCAGATCGAAGCCGCGGGCGAGCGGCTGCTCGAACTCGCGATCAATCGCCTCGGGCTCAGCGCGCGCGCCTATACGAGGATTCTCAAAGTGGCGCGCACGATCGCGGACCTCGACGCCTCGGAACGTATCGAGGCCCAGCATATTAGCGAGGCGATCCAGTATCGCTCGCTGGACCGCGCCCCGGCGTGACCCCCGGTTGACGGCACGCTGGCATAAGCGTATTTGTCCATTCGGATAAGCCCTTCGAATGGTTTAGACGCCGAAGGCATGGGTGGAAAGCAGCCTTCGACGAGGGAGAAGTGCCATGGCAAAGATGATTATCTTCGTCGGACTGGCATCTGCGGTAACCCTCGGGGCCCTCTTCCTGGCCGGTATGCTGAACGGAATCGCGGGTTAGCCGATAGGCAAGCGGCAAACGCCGCCACAGCCCGAATCACATTCCATTCAGGTCGGTTCCAGCGGTGGAATCGAAGCGGGATGGACTTGCCTCTGACGACGCCTATCATTGTAGGAAGATTGTCCGCTCGAATTTTCGCGGAGGCGTCGTGTCCGCAAGCAATCTCGCTCCCGTCGATTCCATCAACCAGTTGATTCGCGAAAATCGGGTCGCTGATTTCGCGTCGCCCAACCTTGTACTCGGCATGCGTCCGCTGGAATTCATCTGCGGCGCCTCGCGATGGTGCTGGGACGCGCAGCCGGCGGCAGCGCTGAATCCATTTGGCATCGTGCAGGGCGGTTACCTCGCGATCTTCGTCGATGAGATGCTGTCGACCGCGATCGCATCGGTGCTCGAGGCCGGCGAATGGGCCGTCACCGCGGAGGTCAAGCTCACCTATCTTCGCGCGCTGCGTCCGGGTGTGCTTAGCGGCGACGCGCGCGTCATCCGCAGGACTCGCTCGCTCGCGTTCATGGAAGCCTCCATCGCGAATGATCGCGGCGAGGTCGCGGTGACCGCGAGTTCGACCTGGGCGATCGCGAAAGCCTGAGGATGGCGGCCCCGTCCTCATCCGATTTGCAAAAGCTCTATGCGGCCGCCGCGGCCCGCGTCATTCGGTTCGGCGCAACGTGGAAAATTTCCCACGATGATGTCTTCGCGACGCTCGCGCGCAGCGTCAAGTCGTGGGGCGGAATCGATCGCGGCGAATCGGTCGAGGATTACCTTGAATCGATCCGCGCAGAAGACCTTGCGCTCGCGGTCGCGTGCCGCGCGAATGTCGCGGCGGCGTGGGAGGTTTTTATCGAGAAGTATCGTCCCGCGCTCTATGCCTCGGCGCGCGCGATCTGCCGAGACGAGGGCGCGGCGCGCGAGATCGCCGACTCGATGTGGGCCGAGCTGTACGGCGTCGATGCGAAAGGCGCGCAGCATCGCTCGCTGCTCGACTACTTCCACGGACGCAGCTCGCTTGCGACATGGTTGCGCGCGGTCATCGCTCAGCGCCACATCGACGGCGTTCGCGGCGCGCGCCGTTTCGAAGCACTCTATGATGCCGCGGCTTCGGACCCGAATTCGGCGCCGGCCGAGCCGTCGGAACCCGGTCATGCCCGCATGATGGAAATTTTCACCGCGGTGCTGAGCGCCGCGATTGCCACCCTGTCGGGCAAGGATCGCATGCGGCTCGGCTATTATTATCGCGATGAGCTGACGCTGCGCGAAATCGCGCGCGCGACGGGCGAGCATGAATCGACGGTATCGCGAAATCTGGAGCGCACGCGACGCGAGCTGCGCGACCAGGTCGAGCGCGACTTACGCAAGACGCATCGGATGAGCGCCGAGCAGATTCAGCTTTGTTATGAGAGCGCATCGGAGCACGCGCCATTCAAACTAGGCGCGGTGATTTCGCCCATCGATGCGGGCGCCACGACGCAAAAGAAGCAAGGTAGTTCGTTCTAGGATCAAGGAGCAGTTTGGCAAGCGATACAAAATCCGCCGATGCCTTCGAGGGCGCACTGAAACGCGAACTCGCGCGCGCACCGTCCGAACCTACTGCGGACTGCCCCGCGCCGGACATCCTCGCCGCATACTATGATCGCTCGCTATCGCGAAATGAGCGCGCTCGGGTCGATTCGCATCTGCTCGCGTGCGCGCGATGCCAATCGATGATGGCGGCGATCGCACGCGCCGACGACTCCGAACAATTGCTTGATCGCGAGCCTGCGCGGTGGATTTTCTGGGGCACGCGCCTGGTCGCACCGATCGCCGTCGTCGGTATCGTCATCGCAATCGCGATCGGCATGCGCACTCGCGAGCATCCCGCGCCGGAAGTGATCGCGCTCGCATCGCCGGCGGCTGAGATGAAGCCACCGTTCGCCGAATCCGCGGCACCCGCCGTAGCGATGCCTATGGCGCCGCAGTCCGCACCTCAGGCCGCGAGCGCACCGCCTGAAAACAACATCGTTGCGCGGCCACGCAATGAATTCGCGACCGAAGCACCGAAAGCGCTACGGCGTTTTCGACCTTCGGATGCGAAATCATCGTCGA
>DATGKG010000208.1:0-3217 GCA_035294805.1 Binataceae bacterium (SeqCode)
CGACGCGCGCCAGTTGCTGCTCATCACCGGCCCCAACATGGCGGGCAAGTCGACCTACCTGCGCCAGGTCGCGCTCATCGCAATAATGGCGCAGATGGGCAGCTTCGTGCCGGCGACCGAGGCGAGGCTCGGGCTGACCGATCGCGTGCTGACGCGCATCGGCGCGCGCGACGAGCTGCGGCGCGGCGAATCCACATTTATGGTCGAAATGCGCGAGACGGCGCGCCTGCTCGAAGGCCTCACCGAGCGCAGCCTGCTCCTGCTCGACGAGGTCGGGCGCGGCACCAGCACTTTCGATGGCCTCGCGATCGCGTGGGCGGTGGCCGAGCATCTGCACGACGCGACCCGCGCGAAGGTGCTGTTCGCGACTCATTTCCACGAGCTGACCGACCTTGCGCGCGAGAAGCCGCGCGTGAAGAATCTTTCCATGGCGGTGCGGGAGTGGGGTGGCGAGGTTCTCTTCCTGCGGCGGGTCGTCGAGCAACCGGCCTCGCGCAGTTACGGTATCGAGGTGGCGAAGCTCGCTGGACTTCCGAGCGGCATCATCACGCGCGCGCGCCAGATTCTATCCAACCTCGAACAGGGCGAACTCGACGACGCGGGAAAGGCGCGGCTCGCGCGCAACGCCGACAAATCGAATCGCGGCGCGCAGCTCGGGCTTTTCACGCCTACTGAGAGTCGCGCGCTCGATGAACTCCGCACCATCGATATCGATCGCCTCGCGCCGGTTGACGCGCTCACGATGCTCGCGAAACTCAAATCGCGCCTGAGCGGTAACGGCTAGCGCCGCCGCGCGTATTGATGAAGATGCGGCCGGCGAGATTAGCGTTTCTGCTCGCGATGCTGCTGCTGATCGGCGCTCGCGCGGACGCGGCAATTACTTCGGCGCAACTTCATCGCGATGGTCTCGTCAGCCAACTCAGCTTCACCCTCGATGCTCCGGCGCCGCGCCTTCATCTGAGCGCGCACGGCGACGAACTATGGATCGATCTCGAGCGCACGCCGATGCGGATGCCCTCGCTACCGGTCCTCGGTCGCGAGGCCGCGCCGATTCGCTCGCTGCACGCGTTCTGCCCCGCCGGCGCAACGCATACGCGCATCATCGTCGAGATTGCGGGCAAGGCTGACTACGCGATCGTCCAGCGCCAGCGCGAGATCGTGCTTCGCCTCGCGCCTGCGGGCGCGGTCGCGAATCTGAAAGCGCCCCCTGCCATCGCACGTCCGGAGGAAGTTGCTGAACCATCGAATGTGGTCGAGCTTCCGCATGCGCAGCCGGTCGCGATTTTGCCTCCGTCGCGGCCCTCGCGCGCCACGTCGACCGCGATCATCAATCCTCCGATCGGAAATCCGCTGGTGATGATCGATCCCGGCCATGGCGGCTACGATCCCGGCACGCAGTCGTCGAACGGAATTCTCGAAAAGGATGTCGCGCTCGCCATCTCGCGCCGCCTCTACTATGCGCTTAAGGCGCGCGGCATTCGCGCGCAGCTCACGCGCGATAGCGACGAGTTTATCGCACTGTCGGAGCGGACGCGCCGCGCCAACGTGGCGGACGCCGACCTGTTCGTCTCGATTCATCTCAATTCGAGTCCGAGCGCCGCGACCACCGGAATCGAGACCTATTACCTCAACAACACGACGGATCGCGCTACTATTCGATTGGCGCGGATGGAAAATGCAGGCATCACTGGAACTAGCGCCCCCTCCGACGGCAACCTAAACTACATCCTTGCCGATCTCCGTCAGAACTTTAAGGCGACCGAAGCGGCCTCTCTGGCGCGGATGATCGAGACGCAAACAGTCAACGATTTGGATTCGCAATTGGGGATGGAAGTGATGCCGCTCGGAGCGAAGATGGGACCATTCTATGTGCTGGTCGGCGCGCACATGCCGGCGGTGCTGGTCGAATGCGGATTCCTGTCGAACCTCTATGAAGCGCAGCGGCTCGCCTCGCCGCAATATCAGGATACCCTCGCGGCAGGCATCGCGACTGCGGTCGCGCACTATCTGAACTCCGACGCGGCGGTGGGAAACCTGTGAGCGCAGCGGTTCCCGCGACGACCAACGGAGCCGCCGCTCGCGTGATCCCGCGCGGCGAGGAAGCGCTCTATCGCGCATTCGAAGAGTCGCACAAGCCGGGGCAAATCACGCGCACCTATCTCGAAGTGATCCGCGAGGAGTCCGCGGAGCATCACTTCGCCGGCGCATCCGGCACCGAGGTCGTCCGCGAGTACACCACCGCGATCGACGACATGATGCGCGCGTTGTTCCGCTACGCTGACGCGGAGCATACGCGGCGCTACGCCAAGCTGCATCAGAAATTGTGCGTCGTCGCGCGCGGCGGCTACGGACGCGCCGAGCTGAATCCTTACTCCGACATCGATTTGCTCTTTATCCACGACTACAAGCGCGGACCGTATGCGGAAATCGTTACCGAAGTAATGCTGCATGCGCTGTGGGACGCGGGGCTGATCGTCGGACATGGCATCCGCAATGCCAAGGAATGCGTGCGGATGGCGGGCGTCGACTTGAAGGAAAAGACGGCCATTCTCGATGCGCGCTTCCTCGCCGGCGACGACGCGATCTGGTCCGAACTGCAGTCGCTACTGGTCGCGGAGGTACTCAATCGCAATCAGCAGAAGTTCTTCCAGGCCAAGCTCGAGGAGACGCGCGAGCGTCACGCCAAGTACGGCGATTCGATTTACTTGCTCGAGCCGCAAATCAAGGAAGGCGAAGGCGGCCTGCGCGACCTGCACACCGCTTTGTGGCTTGCGAAGGTCAAATACAAAATTCATTCGGTCGAGGAGCTGGTACAGCGCGCGATTATCACCGCGCCGGAATTGGCCGAAGTGCTGGAGGCACGCGACTTTCTTTTCCGCGTGCGCAATTCACTTCACTTCGTCAGCAAACGACATTTCGATCAGCTCACCTTCGAATTTCAGGAGCGCATCGCGCCAACGCTGGGGTTCAAGCCCGAGGGCTCGCTCTCGGCCAGCGCCGTGCTGATGCGATCGTATTATCAGCACGCGAGCACCATCCTGCGATTTTCCGAAGGCCTCATCGCGCGCGTCGTGGAGGGCACCGCGGGACGATTTGGACGCCGTCTGCTGACGCGCCAGATTCGCCCCGGCGTGGTTATCCAGCAGAACCTGCTGGCGATTTCCGATCCTGATCTCTTCAAGAAAGATCCGCTCAACCTGATGACGATCTATGCCGA
>DATGKG010000209.1:0-6022 GCA_035294805.1 Binataceae bacterium (SeqCode)
CCGCGTCGCCGCATCGCCCCCGCAATCGAAGATGGTGGGGACATTGCTGGCTGCCCGGGCGCAACTGCCGCCTGATGCGATCGTGATCAGCAACGTCTCGCTGCAGTTTCTGGAACTGTACCTTGCCACGCCGAAAACCGAACTCGTGGGCCTCAATGAATTCGATCCTGGAGACAAGTTCACCGACTATCACCTCGCGCGCCTCTATGCGAAAAAAGCCGCGGGATGGACCGGTCCGGTGCCGCCGGTGCTATTTGCGAGTCAGCACATCGATGATGGTGAAACGAAATCGCTCGCCGATGCGATCCGCTCGGGGCGGACGGCGTATCTTCTCATGACGGCTCCAGAGCATCAGGATTATGCAGACCTGCTGAAAGATGAACTCGCGCAGATGAGCGCGTCCTTCGACCTTGAGCCGTTCGCACGGTCCGATTCGGTCGAGATGTATCGTCTCAAGCCGCGTTAGCCGCGTCCTTCGGACCACCCCATCGCCTGCGCGCGAATGCATATGCGGGCACAACCGTCGCGCCGAGTGCGATCGCGATTAGAAAAACGATGTGCGCACCGCCCTGCGAGATCGCCAGGCCAAATGTAGCCGCCCATGTGAGCAGCGGCAGCGTCGCCACCAGAAATAATCCGAACCGGCCGCCGCCGATGATGAACAGTCCCTTGCGCTGCGGGCGCAACCACCGCAGTTTCAGCAGCGCCACCATCTCGAGCACCAGCGCCGCCATATAGAAGAAGACGTCGAGCACCACCAGGTCCAGGAATCCCAACGGCACCAGCACAGTGAACACCGCGCAACACAGTACGATCGATTTCCATGGCGTCGCGGTTGATGCGAGGAGATCGCCAAAGGCCGGCGGCAGGTAGGACTCGCGCGCCAGCACGTACGGCATTCGCGATACCCACAGCATCGCGGCCTCGAACACCGCGAACGACATCATCGCGCCACCGAGCGCCAGCGCGTCTTTGAGCGCTGGTCCGCCGATACGAAGTCCTTCCTGCGCGAACCATCCCATCTGCCAATCCGTCGTGCTCCTCACGCCGGACAGACAAACCATGAGTGGAAGAATGTAACCGGCGATGACCATCGGAAGCGCGAAGGCGATCGCCCGCACATAGTTGCGCCTGGGATCGTCCAGCTCGCCCGACACGACGCTCAGGTTTTCCCATCCGCCGAAATTCCATATGACGACCGTCAGTCCAGCGCCCAGCGCGCCGATGAATCCCGGACCATAGAGTGGCTGCGTCGGCGGTACGAAGTGAATGAGACGAGGCATTCCGACGATCACCAACGCGGCGAATGGCGCCAGTACTAGCCCGGCGAGCACGATAGAGCTGAAGCCAACCGGCCTGATGCCAAGAAGATTCATCCCGCCCGCGATCCAGATGAGTGCGATCGCGAGCACAATTTGCATCGCGGGGCCGATCGGGAAGAGAAAGGAGAGATACGCGGCGAACAGGCCCGGATAGATCGCGGTGTCGACCGCAGTATACAGCAGGGTCATATAGGCCTCGGCGAATCCCGCGAACGGACCGAGTGCCTCCTTGACCCAAAAGTAGAATCCACCCTCGATCGGCATCAGCGCAGTGAGTTCCGCCGCCATCAGCGCGGTCGGCAGGCTGAGCGTAATCGGCACGATGAGGCATAGCGCTATGGTGAGGCGCGGGCCGGCGAGACGCACCGCATCTTCGAGACCGTAGGCGCCGCCGCTGACGACCAGGTACATCACGCATACCAGCGGAGCGAGGCTCAGCGTTCGCTTCGCAACGCGGACCCCCACCGGTGCTGATGGCGCGGTTTCGGATTGTGGCGTGGCGCTCACCTCGCGCGGCTCTCCGGCTTCTGGATAGCAGGCATCACGCAGCAGGACGATTGCTGTAACCGCGATAGACCGGTCGCGTCAAAGGAGGAAAACCATGATAATGTCATTTAGTGAGACAGTTATTCCATCAGAACAGCCAACGCGTTGACGATCCCGAAGTGCCATGTTAGCTGTGACTGAAGGTCGTTGGCGAGATTCCCGTTTCATGAGCAAAGTTCGCTCCACGCCCGCGCTATTAATCCTGGCCGCGATCTCCACCGCGTTCTTTGGATGCACACCGGCACAGCAGCGACCGCATCATAGTTTCATGCAAACCGTCAGCGCCGACGGCGTGAATCCATTCGGAGGCGCGCCCGCGGTCGATATTCCCGATGACGCGAAGGCGATTGGCGCCTTCCTCAAGGCTGAGGTCGCCATGAACGAGGGCGATCGCACCGAGGCGCTCACCGAGTACGAGGAAGCCGTCAAGTACGTTCCTCACAGCCCCGAACTGCGTGTCCAGCTCGCGACCATGTATGTCCGCTCGGGCCGCCTGAAGGAAGCGCTCGAGCAGGTCAATCACGCGATCTCCGAAAAGCCGAACGATCCCGACGCGCTTCTGCTCGCCGCCGGTATCAATTCGGCCTTGGGCAACGATGCTGACGCTGAGCAGGATTACAAAGCCGTGCTGCGCTCCGATCCCAAGAATCAGGAGGCGTATCTCTACCTCGGCACGCTCTACGCCAAGCGCGAGGATTACACCAACGCCTCCGAGACCTTCAAGAAACTGATCGACGCCGATCCGTCATCGTTCCTCGGCTACTACTATGCCGGCCGCGTGATGGTGGCGGCGAAGAACTACCCGGCCGCCGAAGGCTATTACGCGAAGGCGCTCAACCTCAATCCGCAGTCGGAGCTGGTGCTGCTCGACATGGCGATGCTGCGCGAGATCGAGGGTAAGCCGAAGCAGGCCGAGGAATATTACAACAAGGTCATCCAGGTTAATCCCAACAATCAGCAAGCGCTGAAGCTCCTCGCGCAGCTTCACGTTGGGCAGAAAAATTTCGAGAGCGCGCTCAGCGATCTGAAGAAGCTCGAGGGGGTCGAGACCAACCCCGCCGACACGCGGATGAAGATCGGCCTGCTCTACCTAGAGCGTGGCGATTACGAGCGCGCCGCCACCGAGTTCAACCTCGTGCTCGGCTCGGAGCCGGACAACTATCGCGTCCACTACTACCTCGGCACGACCTATACCGAGCTGGGCGAGAGCGACAAGGCGATCGCGGAGTACAACAAGATTCCCGATTCGAACGATCACTACGTCGACTCGCGGCTGCAGCTCGCTTACCTGTACGACAAGGCCGACAAGTATGACGAAGCGATCGCATCGCTCAACGACGCGCTCAAGCACAAGCCCGACGACACGGAAATTATGGGCTTCATCGTCGGCGTCTATCAGGAGAAGAAAGATTATCCGACCGCGATCGACATGACGCGCAAGATGATCGCGCTCAATCCGAAGAGCGACAAATTTCATTTCACCCTCGGCGCGCTGCTCGACGAGACCAAGCAGAAGGATGCCGGCGTGACCGAGATGAAGAAGGCGATCGAGCTGAATCCGCAGAATGCGCAGGCGCTCAACTATCTCGGATACACCTACGCCGAATCGGGCAAAAATCTCGACGAGGCCGAAAGTCTCATCAAGCGCGCGCTCAACGTCGAGCCCGAGGACGGCTTTTACGTCGACAGCCTCGGATGGGTTTACTATCAGAAGGGCGACTACAAAAAGGCGGTCGAGGAACTCGAGCGCGCGGTCAATATTACTAACAACGACCCCACCATCACCGAGCATCTCGGTGACGCCTACCGCAAGATGGGCAAGCTCAAGGAAGCGAGCCGCGAATACGACGACGCGCTCAAGAAGACCCAGGCGAGCGATCAGCAATCGCGCCTGAAGGACAAGATTCAGGATTTGCGCACCGCGATGGGTGGTGGAGCGGCATCAGCCGGGCATTGAGGTTCTCATTTCTCCCGTGACATATGCCTCGGCCATCGCGCGCCGAATTTCCACCATCGTGCTTTCGGCCGCGTTGGTGATGATCTCCGGATGCGCGAGTTTTCAGACTCCTGTTGAAAACAAGCTCGCGGCTCCGGTTGGGAAAATCGATGTGACATCGCTAACCAGCGCGATGGCCGAGCGCGATCGCTCGCTGGAATCGCTCCAGACCAGCGCCGTGATGGAGTTCACGAGCGGTGCCGATCACGTCAAGGCGCGCGAGGACATCATCGTGCGGCGTCCGGGCAGCTTGCGCGTCGAAGCGATGTCGCCATTTGGGGTCGCCCTGATCGTCGCGGCGCAGGACTCGCGCCTGCAGATTTTCGAGCCGTCGAAGAACACGCTGATGCGCGGCACCGCCGATGCTGCCACGCTGGCCCGCTTTGCGCGCATCCCGATGGCGCCGCGCGATGCGGTCGGCCTGCTGATGGGCATCGTGCCCGAGGCGCAAACCACCTCGCCACCTCAGAGCGTCGGCACCGAAGGCAGTATGACAATTTTGACATATGCCGAGGCCGGCGGTGTGCGGCGCGAATTGGGATTCCAGGACGGGCAGCTCGCGATGGTGCGCAAGCGTACGCCCGACGGCGCGGTGAATTTCGAGATTCGTTATGCCGACTATCGCGACATCGGCGGAGTGATGTTCGCATACAAGGTCAAAGCCGATTTTCCTGTCGCCGCGACCAGGGTGAGCTTTCTCTACAAACGTCCCATCGTGAATGGGAAAATCGCTGATTCGATGTTCACGCTCACGCCCAATGGCGCGAAGCTCGTTGATATTGGGATGGCCAGTGATGCGCGGGATCGTCGCGATGGCTAAACGAATCGGCGCCGTCGCGCTGGCCCTGCTGCTCGCGTGCGGATGCCGAGTCCAGCATGCAAGCGACAATCACGCCAAGCAACAGATCTTCTATCAGGCCTCGCTCGGCGATCCGCGCACCTTCAATCCGATACTTTCGACCGATCAGAGTTCAGATGACGCCACGCGCGACATTTTCGATTCAATCGTGCGCATGAACGAACTCACGATGCTGCCGGAGCCTGGTCTCGCGCAAAGCTGGGAGATTGCGCCCGATCAAAAGTCGATCACTTTCCATCTGCGCCACGGCCTCAAGTGGTCCGACGGCGCGCCGTTCACCTCGCACGATGTCGGCTTCACGATGCAGGTCATCTACGACCATCGCGTGCCGAACTCGATGCGCTCGCTACTCACGATCGACGGCAAGCCGATCGAGGTCACGACGCCCGACGACTACACGGTCGTGATGCGGCTACCGCGTCCATTTGCACCGCTGCTTTATTCGATCGGCACGCCCATACTTCCCGCGCACATCCTCGAGCCGGTTTACAAAGCCGGCAAGTTCAACCAGGCGTGGAACATCGATACGCCGCCGAAGGACATCCTCGCGCTCGGGCAATTCGTCATGACGCGGTACGTGCCTAGCCAGCTTTTGCAGTACGCCGCAAATCCGAATTTCTGGATGCGTGACGAAAACGGCCGCCCGCTTCCGCGATTGCATGGCGAGACCACGCTCATCGTTCCAGATCTGAACGCCGAGTATCTGAAGTTCCTCGCGGGCCAGCTTGACGTATACAGTCCGCGTCCCGAGGAGGTCGTCTCGCTGCGGGAACACGCGAAGGAACTGAACATTACGCTGATGAGCAACGGCGTCGATACCGGCGAGCTGTTCTTTTGCTTCAATCGCAACCCCAATCACTATATCGCCAACGGCCGCACTGATCCGAAACTCGGATGGTTTACCGATTTGAATTTTCTGCGCGCGATGGCGCACGCGGTCGACAAGCAGGGCATGATCAACCTGTGTTTTCACGGCCTCGCGGTTCCGGCCTACGGAATGATCTCGCCGGCCAACAAATTGTTTTACGATCCCAAACTCACCGACTACGATTACGATCTGAAACAATCCGCCGACATGCTCGAAGCCGCGGGATATCATCTGGTAAACGGCGTCCGCGTCGATCCGCATGGCGTGCCGGTGGTGTTCAATCTGATGACGAATACCGGCGTGGCGGTGCGCGATCAGATGTGCGTGATGTTAAAGCAGGACCTCGCGTCGCTCGGCATCAAGGTGAATTATCGTCCGCTCGAATTTACCACCATGGTCGAGAAGCTCGACAGCAATTTCGATTGGGACTG
>DATGKG010000210.1:0-3950 GCA_035294805.1 Binataceae bacterium (SeqCode)
ATCGGCGACGGTCTATGCGCGCGGAATCTCGCACGCAGCCGGCGACCGGGTCGCGAGTGCCGCGATGCAGATGGTATGGGGCAACGGCGGCGCGGGCATCATCGCGATTCTCGTGATGATCTCCACCTTCGGATGCGCCAACGGGCTTATCCTGACCGGCGCGCGCGTCATCTATGCGATGGCGCACGATCGCGTTTTCTTTCCCGCCGCCGGGGCACTCAACACGGCAAGCGTGCCGGCCTTCGCGCTCATCATCCAGGGCATATGGGCATCGGTTCTGACGTTATCGGGAACCTACTCGGAGCTGCTCGACTATGTGATCTTCGCGCAATTGATGTTCTATGTGGTCACGGTCGCGGCGGTGTTCGTATTGCGCATCCAACGTCCCGATGCGTCGCGGCCATATCGCGCATTTGGATATCCATGGATTCCGATCGCCTACATTGCCGCAGCGAGCGCGATGATGATCGATCTTCTCATCGTGAAGCCGACCTACACGTGGCCGGGCGTCCTGATCGTGCTCAGTGGCGTGCCGGTGTATTTTCTCTTCGCACGCCGCCAGAGCTAGCCGAACAGGAGTTCCTTCGCCTTCTGGGTGTCGACGTATTCGCGGATGCGCCGAATCTTGCCGTTTTCGAGTTCGAATACGAAGCAGTATTCGTTCTCGTAAAATTTTCCGTTGCTGACCTTGCCGCGATTGGTCAGCTCGAGGATGACTGCGTCTTCGCTGGCATGCGCGCGCGTGATTTCCGTCTGCAGGCCCTCGGGGAAAACGTTGCCGAGCCCTGTCACGAATTTGAGGATCTCATCCTTGCCGCGTTTGACGCCGGAGGTTCCCGGCACGTTGCCAGGGACGAGCCAGCTCACATTGTCAGCCATATTGCCGAATGCGGTGTTGAGGTCGCCCTTCGCGAAAGCAAGCCATGTCGCTTTGACCATTTCCTTGTTCTGTTCGGGGGTCATGGTGATGTCGCCTCCTGTGCTTTATGAGCGCATAACACGATTCGGGTCGAATTTGCCGATAGAGGAAGCCGTCGAATGTTCAGGCGGGTCGATCGATCATTCTTCCGATCTGCTCATCTCATCGTCCTAAAATTTCCCGCGCCGCGCAAATCCGCGCGCGCTACCAGGAGTACCTCATGTCTGAAATTGCCGAGACCGTAAAAGATTACTTCACCAGCACCGACTTCAAGCGCGAAGAGCTGATGGACAAACTCAGCGAATTCCTCACCGTCGAAGAGGGCGGAGTGAAGTTGTATGAAGCGGCGCTGAAGCATGTGCACGATCGCGAGGTGAAGGCGAAGTTTCACGAGTTCCATCAGCAAACCGTTCGTCACGTCGAAATTCTGACCAACATCGTCGAGAAGCTCGGCGGTAAGCCGTCGTACAAAAGCGCCGGCGCAAAAATCGCCAAAGAGAAGGCCACCGCGCTGCTCAAGACGATGAGCGAGACCAAGGACATGTCGCGCGACGAGGCGGAACTCAACGCGATCGAGAATATCGTCATCGCGGAGACCAAGGATCACGCGGACTGGGAGCTGCTGGGGCACATCGCGCATCGCTCGGAGGATTCCCGGCTCTCACAATTGCTGAAGCCCGCGGTCAGCGAGGTCGAGAGCCAGGAAGATGAGCATCTGAACTGGACGAGCAAAAAGATGGGCGAGTTGTCGCTTAAGGCGCTGGAGAAAAACGGCAAGCGCTGATTCTATCTGATTAAAGGGGTATCGATGCTGAAGCGGATGGCCCACCGGCCATTCGCTTCGGCGTTTGCGCGCCCAAGCCCGCAACTTGATTTGTCTCGCCGACGCGGATACCTAAGAATATTCGCATTCGCGGAGTGCTCCCCGGTAGCTCAGTCGGTAGAGCGGGTGGCTGTTAACCACCATGTCGCTGGTTCGAGTCCGGCCCGGGGAGCCATTTCATTTCTGGACGCTGGACGGCATGAAGCTGCGCGCGAAGCCCATCGTATGCGCGAGTTGTGATAACACCAGCAGCATCCGCACCCGCATCGAGGGCGCGCGCGACATCATCGAAATGTAAAATCCGAGCGGCTGCCATCGGCGCTGATGCCGCTCGGCCTGCGCCCGATGATACACATAGGATCCGCGTCCGTAGTTGTAGTGCTGCTCGAGAAACGATCGCAGATTCAATTCGTGCGCGTGAAAGACCACGATGCCCGGGTCGGAAACTATTCTACGGCCCTCGCGCAGCCATCGCGCGCTGAAGTCGCGATCTTCGGCGGCGTTGCGAAAGTAGCGCGGACTGAAGCCGCCCAGTTTATGAAAATCGCGCGCCGGCACTCCGAGGTTGTTGCCCAATGCCACCTGCGCGTCGGCCGGCTCGCGATTGGAATACTCGAGCAGCGCCTCAGTCATCGCCTGAGTAGCCTGTGAGTAGGCATTTGTCGACAACCAGTTTTGTGCGATGCCTGCGATCATGCAGCCAGGATTCGCGAGGAAGCCCGCCTCGAAGCGGCTCAGCCAATCCGGCGGGAACAAGCAATCATCGTCGGTGAAAATGAGATATTGCCCGTGCGCCTCCGCCGCTCCGGTATTCCGCGCGATGCCGCATCCGGCGTGCGCCTGCTGCAATCTTTTAATCGCGAAGCACGTCGCGCGATCGTCGGCAGGTTTTTCTTCGCCATCGTGAACGACAATCACTTCCCATCGGTCGCGCGGATGCGTCTGCCCCGCCAGCGAGGCGAGACAACGCGCCAGCGGTTCGGCGCGATGGCGCGTCGCGATTATGACGGAAAGGATTGGATCGACCACGGCGCGCGCGGGTCAGCGATCTGTACTTGCAGAGGGAGCGCGTCCCGACTGCGTGGCTCGATCGTAAAGCCGGGTGTAATGGCCCGCGTTGCGCATCAGTTCGTCATGAGATCCTGCTTCGACGATCCGGCCCGCATCCATCACGATAATCCGATCGGCGATGCGGACGGTAGAAAAGCGATGCGAGATGAGAATCGTGGTGCGCCCGCGCGCGAGCGCGCGACAGCGCATGAACAAATCGTATTCGGCTTTGGAATCGAGGCTCGAAGTCGGTTCATCGAGAATTACCACTGCGGCTTCGCGCGCAAACGCGCGCGCCAATGCGACCCGCTGCCATTGGCCGATCGATAGATCGAAGCCGCCAAACTGCCGGCCAACGCGCGTGTCATATGCCTCCGGCAAGCGCTGCACCATCTCGTCGATACCCGCCATCCTGCCGATGCGGGCGATCTGTTCGGCTTCGCCTGAGAGGTGCTGCCAATCGCCATAGCTGATGTTCTCAGCGATGCTGGCTTCGTAACGGCCGAAGTTCTGGAAGACGAATGAGATG
Source organism: Binataceae bacterium (SeqCode) (assembly GCA_035294805.1). Lineage (GTDB taxonomy): Bacteria > Desulfobacterota > Binatia > Binatales > Binataceae > DATGKG01. The sequence goes on from DATGKG010000210.1 coordinate 3,322, forward strand.
TGCGAATGAAGGTCTTTCGGGTCCAGCTCGCGCAGATCGTGACCGTCGATACGCACCGTTCCGCTGGTGGGATCGTAGAAGCGCACCATCAACTTGACCAGGGTAGTTTTCCCCGAGCCGTTTTCGCCGACGATAGCCACCGTCTCGCCGGGCCGCACCGAAAAAGAAATATCGCGCAGGGTGGGTTCCTCGGCGCCGCGGTAGGTGAACGATACATGGTCGAATTCGATCTCGCCGCGATAACTGGGCAGCGTTGCGACGTCCGGCCGCGAAGCGATGCGCGGGGTGGCGGCGAGAAATTCCCGCAAATCGGAAATGCTCATCATCTGTTCCTGGAGGAGCGCGATGGCGCTGATTTCCCCCTCCACGGTTGAGCGCAAACGCGCGGCCGCCGCGCCAAAGATCGCGAGGTCGCCCATGGTCGAGGAGCCTTTCAAAACCCGCAGCGCGACCCGCGCGAAGAGCACATAGATCGCGGAGGTCGCGAAGATCGAAAACATTGAGGCCCCCCGCGTGGAGCGCAACAACAGCCGATGGTCCTGATCGCGGAATTCGCTCATCAGGGCACGAAATTTCGCGATCATCATCGGCGCCAGGTTGAGAATCTTCGCCTCCGGAACCGCCGCGCT
>DATGKG010000211.1:0-3669 GCA_035294805.1 Binataceae bacterium (SeqCode)
ACTGCCGAAGTACAGCAACTTGAGCGTATGTCCTTCGGCCGTGCGGTCGCCGACACGCGCGAGGCAACTCAGCCGGCCGTTCTGATAGCGAAAAACTGCATCATGCCCGCCTTGCTCCGGCGCCAGAAAAGCCACCTCGCCATCTGGCCCCGCAACCGGGTACGGATCGGTTTTGAAGTTCGGACGGCAATCATCGGGAATCGTTGCGTCGTCGAACACGCGCACGATGCGCCGATTGCCGGGAGCGTTGACATTCGCGCGATAGATGTCCCATCGCGGCCGCTCGTCTATGCCGAGGGTTTCGGCGCCGAACACCACGTCGCCCTCGGGCGACATCGACGGAACGCCGAGATCTTCGAAGATGTCGCCGCCGGGCGCGATCGCGCCGAGCTGCGCGATCAGAATGCTGGCGCCATCGCGTCCACTCGCGTACAGGCCCGAGGCGGTGCTCATATCGACACCAGCGGGACCATCGGGGGCGCCCATATTGAAGACAACGGCTCCGGCCGGCGCCGTGATCGTGACGATGGCCAAAGCCATCAATGCGGTTCGAAGTTTATTAGCCATTTGCTCCTTGTTCTGACTCGACTCGCGATCCGCTTGCGGCGATTGCGCGGAAGAGCAGGACCTCGCTCGAAAAAAATCTGCGACCGATGAAACTGAGCTGATCCGGAAACCGGGCAGGTTGGGTTGAAGTTGGAAGTCAAAGCGTTCGCTGCGTACTTGCGACGGGATAGGCTGAGAGACGCGGATTTGTAGCCGGATCTTCGCGACCGATCATCTACTATCAATAATTGTGACGAAACCGGGGACAATAAGCATCACCAGCGCAAAGAAAGCCCGCCAACTTTCTCGCAATCCGGATGCCATCCATACCGATCGGTATGTTCAAGCGAATTTGGGTATATGAAACGCAAATCAGTCGCGTTTTGCTAGGTGTTTCGCAATTTCGCGAGAAGTTGCCGAGATCCTGCGATGCCCGCGCGGCCGCGCGACATCCGAAATGCCCCACAAATGAGCGCATGGTCAGGAAAATGGCAACAACGTCATTCGCGCGCGTCGGTCCATTGATCCTCGAAAAGCGGTGCGCGCGCTTTGGCATATGTTCTTTTTGAGACAACTCGATCGCCGACAAATCGGAGCAGGTCCAGGCCGCGCCACGAGGTTGGCTTGCTTTTGATCGCGAGGGTGCAGCGCCATGAGATCATCGCGTCGCCGGTTTCGGGGTCGACGAAGATGTCGTCCTCGAGGAACTCCATCTTGCCGAATGCGCCGCTGAACTGCGGCTCGAAGGCCGCACGGATGGCGCTCTTGCCGCGATTGCGCCTGCCGTTGAACTCGTCATAAATGCCGTCGTCGGCGAAAAACGCCATCACCGTGTCGAGGTCGTTGCGATTGAACGCATCGGTGAAGCGGCGCGTGAGATCGATCAACTTCGCACGTTCCATATTCAATTCCTCTGTCTGTTCTGTGCTTCCCCCGTTGTTCGGGGGAAGTGGCCCAGCGCGATTTTCGCTATGGCTGCGATGCGAAAATCGTGATGGGTCGATGAGGGACCGTAGCTCTGGATTCTGCTGTCTGCCGACGAACGTGAAAATGCAAAACAAATCTTCTTAGATTCCACATCAATGCAGCTCCGGAAGGTTCTCAATAATGTCCCAACTCTGTTTCGCGGAATCGTCGATCGTGCGGATGCCGACTTCGTTGAGCCGCGCGAGCTCGCCGGTGAACATCGAGACATCGTGCAGCAGTGCGAGCGAGACGAACTCGAACTTCGCGCCTTTGACGAAATCGGGAAGACGCGCGAAGAACGCAGCTTGCCCAGCCTCGGAAGACGGCGGCGCAGAACTCCATCCGATTTCGGAAATTCCCACCCGCTGCGTCGGCAGGTACTTGCGCACCGACGAGTAGTAGTCGTCGGGCAGCTTGGCTTTGGAAGGATCGCCGAAAGCATCGGGATAGCTGGTAAGCGAGTAGACGTCGAGGCTGTCGGCGAACTGCTGGAACATTGCGAATTGTTGATGCGCGCGCATTACTTCCCACTGAAAACTGATCGTCATGACTTGCTCGGGATACTTCTTCTTGACCGCGAGGTAGGCTTCATGCGCGAGGCTCTGGTAGGGCGCGAACTCCTTTGGGTTCGCCGCGAGGAAGTTCACTTCGGTCGCCAGCCCGAGCACGTCGGGATGATAAGACGCGAGATCCAGCATCTCATCGATGTAGGCCTTGCGGACGTCGGCATCGGCGAAGCTCTTGCCGGCGAGCGATTTCGGCAGATCGGGATCCTTGCGATCATTCGAGAGTGTGGTCGGACTCAGCCAAATATGAAGCTTGAGACCGCGCTGCATCGCCCAGCCTTGGACGGCGGCAAACGCTGTACTCGGCGGCGGCGAGCCCCATTGAAAAATCCAGGTGACGTGGCTGCCGATCTCCGCGGCCTCATCGAAGAAGACGTTGAAGTCGTGATCGGAGAAGTGTCCGAAGTGCGCCGGCGACAACGCGCATCCGAGGATAGTATCCTTCGAGGATGCCGCTCGCACCATCTCCATCGGCCCGCTCGCCACTAGCATCAATGCAAAGGTGGCAGCAGCAATTCGGTAGAGTCGCATAGGTATGGAATCCTATGATTCACGTATCATGTCTAAGCAGCGTCGATAAGTGTTAGAGGGCAACACATCTCTAGTCGTCGATAAGACAATTCATTCGGGAATCGAGTGGCTTTGTTTCTGCATTTTCTAACAGCTTCCTCTCCCACGTCTTTCCATGGGAGAGGTCGACCGGCGTGATTCTCTCGATGGCTGCGATGCGAGAATCGTGACGGACCGGTGAGGGTGCTGCGAGTCCATCGACTTCGGAAGAAACCCGCATCTTTGCTCATCAAAATGGCTTTGTTTTTGTCAAAAGGCTATGCCTCGGTGGGTTCGTTTATGTGATCGACCGCGAGGCGTACCCGAGCGGTCGCCCTGAGCGAAGCGAAGGGTCTCGATGCCTCGGTGGGTTCGTTTGTGTAATTCCGCCTATGTCGCATGCCTCCTGAAACGCCTGCGGCGCCCTCAAGGGACGCCGCCATCGGCATGGTAGCACATCGCGACCGCCCGTTCATTCCAACCCTTCCAGCCTGATGTCCCCCCTCGCGATGCGTTGCAACGTCTCCGCATATAACTGATGCTCGACCTCCAGCACCCGCGCCGCGAGGCTCTCTGACGTATCGCCGGCCATCACCGGCACCTTCTTCTGCGCCAGGATGCGGCCCTCATCGTACTCCGCATCCGCGATATGCACCGTCGCGCCCGACTCCTTCTCGCCCGCCTCAAGGACCGCATCGTGGACATGATGCCCATACATCCCCTTGCCGCCGAACTTCGGCAGCAGAGCAGGATGCATGTTGAGCACGCGGCCGTGATAGCGCGCGAGCGTCTTCGGCCCCAGTTTCTTCATGTAGCCGGCGAGCACGATGAGGTTCACGCGATGCTTCTCCAAAGTGGCGAGAATTGCTTCGTCGAGGCGGGCCGGATCGGGATGTATGTGCGAGCTTAGATGAAAGGCGGGCACGCGCGCCGCCATCGCGCGGTCGAGCACCAGAGCCTCGGAGTTGTTGCTGATGACGACGCGTGGCTCGGCATCGAGGCGCCCCTCGCGGCACGCATCGAGGATCGCCTGCACGTTGCT
>DATGKG010000212.1:0-3077 GCA_035294805.1 Binataceae bacterium (SeqCode)
GCCACTGCTGCCACAAATCGAGCAACGCGGTCTCGCACGGCCAGTTGGGGAAGACATCGCGCATTCGCGCACGCACCGCCGCATAATTGATCCAATGACGAATCGTTAGCGGAATGAATCGCTTCACCCGATAATAGGTCATCACGGCCGGCGACGGCAGGCGCCGGGTGGGCGACATGTACTCCTCGAAAAGATAGCGGCGGATAGCCGGCTCCGACGCCTCGATCCCTTCGGCAAGTTCGGCGCGATAACTCTCCGCCAGCTTCCAGAAAGAAAAGGCGTCGTTGCGGCAATCGACCGTATCGCCACTGCGGCGCTCCTCGACGAGCGCCTGGCTGCCGTTCGACGCGATCCTTAGCGCCATACGGTCTCCATCTTCAGGAGGCGTCGCAATTGTTGGCGCCGAATGAACCGGACCAAATCCGGCGGCGCGATTTTCTCGCTGCGCCGCAGGTAGCCCTCTAGGTACCCCGCGAATAGAAACATTCCGCCGATCACTGGTGGCCACGATAACCCCCGCTTTGCCGCACGCATGATGAGGAATAATGGATGATATCCAACATTATAGGCCGCGCGCCCTGCGGCCAGATTACCCTTCAGGTACCCGCCAGCCGAGCCCTGCGGCCGATGATGGTACGCGCGGATATGGCGAAAGCTGTGGCTCCGGTAGCCCAGCATCATCGCGCGAGCCTCATCGATAGTGTCCCAGCCGAGCCCGCTGACGAGACCGCCGATCGCCTCGAAGCATGCGCGCGAGTACATCTTCACCGCGCCGCGAGTATGAAAGCTCGGCGAGCGGATCTCGCGCCATGCGGTTCCCTCGGGCTCGAACAATGCCGAACCGGCGATGCCGAGCGAAGGATCGCGCGCGAACTCGGCCGCCATCAGCTCGGCAAAATCCGGCTTGAAACTGATATCCGCGTCGACGCGGAAAATCGCCTCGAAGTCCTGCCACACTTCCGGCGACAGGAACTGCATCAGCACCGATTCTCCGCCCGGCAGCCGCTCGCGTCCGACCGGCAGATGCTTCACCTCGATCCACGGATAGCACGCTGCCGCCTCGTCGAGGATTTGCGCGGTCGCGTCGGTAGATCCGTCGTCGATGATAATCCAGCGCGCCGGCTTGAGCGTCTGCGCCGTCATTGACGCAATCAGCCGCGGGAGGAAATTTTCCTCGTCGCGGGCCGGAGTTATCGCGATGAGTCGCATCTTACTCATGCCATATACCGATAGAACGCCTCGCCCAGCACGCGCGTGACTTGCAGCGGAAGCCGCTTCCAGATCACCGAGACAAGCCTGGCCGGACCGCTTAAAACTTCGGAACTGATGTTGCGGGGAACCTTGGGAAAAAATGCATACGGCAGCGGGCGCGAGACGCATCCGATTTCCGACTTCGATCGAACCAGACCTTGATTGCGCATGTCGCACCGGCCGAAATCGATGGAATGAGCCTCGCCCGCGTATGCTTCGAGCATTCTGGCCACCAGCAGATGGTTAGCGCCGGGATGGCCGTTCTCGACTCGCGCGCCCCATTTGTAACAAAGCTGGTCGCCGCTGCGCAGCAATACCAGGCCCGCGTGATCGCGTCCGTCGAAACGTGCAAACCAGACCTCGCAATCGCTGCCGCGCGAAAACTTCTCATGGACTGTCGCGAAGAATTTGAACGGCTGCGGCGGAACGCCGAGACGCCGACGCGTCTCGAGCTGCAGCTCGAAGAATCGCGCGATATAGTCCATGCTGCTTCCGCGATCGATTTGAAGATTGTCCTTCAGTCCGCGTTTGATCCCACCCTTCACCGTGCGGCTGAAGCCGGCGGCGATGTCGCTGTAGGGCCGCTTCAAATCGAGCGTCCAATGGCCGAAGCAGTCGACATTTTGCCACGGCGCGGGGCCGGCGACGCCACGAATCTCGATCGATGCGGCCGGATTGGAAGCGACCAAGGTGCGCATGAAATCGGCGCACGATTCTTCGTCGATCGCGAGCGGCTGCGCGCAATCGGAAAACGGCAGCGCGACCAAGCGCGTCGATCGCATTCCCCTCATCCGCGCAAGCACGGCGGCCGCGCGCAAATCCCCATCGCGATGAAGCGCCGCGACTTCGAGCTGCATCGAGTATGCGGCGCGTAAGGAATCGATCCACGGCTCGCAATGATAAAGGGTCGCGCCGGAAAAGCGGCTCAGCGCGGTGCGCCACAGCGCCAGCGCATCCGGCCATGGCGTTATTGTCAAAGCGTCACGCGCGACGCCGGATCGTTCGGGCGCGACCGGCACCACCGGCGAGGCTCCGAAGAACGTACCGCTCGATTCATTTGTCAGCGAAGCTTTCATTGCCGATGAATCTTCCCGTCCCTAGACCGCCTGCGACGAAGCCGGTTTAAATGCCTTCGTGATCATGTCGGTGAACACCGATGCTTCCATCCAGAGAAAAACCCCTAGTGCCGGAAGCGCTTCCGCGGCCAGCACCGACACCGAATTGGCGCCCGCCGCCAGCGCCAGTTCCTTTCCGGCCATCGCGGCGATCGCGCATACGATCGCCAGCTTGAGTCCGGGCAGCGCCGCCGTCAGCAACCGCGGGAGCGTGGTGTCGACCAGCTTCGCGGCGAGCGACAAACCAATCAGGCTCACGATACCCTCGACCAGGGCCATGTCCGCGCTCACGCCGGCGAGTCCGACGAAAATCGAGAGCGGAAGGACCGTCGCTACAATTAGTATCAAACGTATACCATGTGTCCACATGTCGTAAGACGGATGATCCTTGGCATAGAAGACCGAGCCGATACCGATGCGCAGGCCGACCACCGTGAAGCCGATCGACAACAAGCGCAGCGGCACCACCGTCGGCATCCATTTCTCGCCATAAACGAAGCCGATGAATTGCGGCGCGGCAATCGCCGCCATCGCCATGATCGGCAGCACGAAACGCGCGATGTAGGCGGTGAACTCGCCAAAGGCATGCGCGAGTTGCCCGTTGTCGTCCTGCACCCGCGAAAACGCGGGGAAGGTGACGCGCCCGGCGATCCGGAACAGGCGATCCGGCACGAAGCGCAGGAGGTCCCAGGCCATGCCGTAGTAGCCGAG
>DATGKG010000213.1:0-2219 GCA_035294805.1 Binataceae bacterium (SeqCode)
AACCGTGACCTGAAAGTCGGAAAGCAGTTCGAGCAGAAAGGCTTCGAACTCCTCGTCGGCCTTGTCGATTTCATCGATGAGCAAGACGACTTTGCGCGCCGACGAAATCGCCTTCAGCAGCGGCCGCTCGAGCAAATATTCGCGCGAGAACAGATGCTCCGAGATGTCCTCCCATCGCATCCCCTCATGTTCGTCCGCCTGCAGGCGCAGCAACTGCTTCTGATAGTTCCACTCGTACAGCGCGCGCGCCTCGTCGAGGCCTTCGTAGCATTGCAGGCGAATGAGTTCGGTCCCGAGCATCTCCGCGAGGACCTTCGCCACTTCGGTCTTGCCGGAACCGGCGGGACCCTCGATGAGCAGCGGCTTGTCGAGCGCGAGCGCGAGAAAAATTGCGGTCTCGACGCGCTCGTTCGCGATGTAGTTAGCGCGGCGCAGGCCCGCGCGGACGAATTCCTGCGAAGTGTCCACTGCCGATGAGCATCGCGAGCGGATGCCGGCAAGTCAACGCGGCGCAGTTTTCGCGAGATGGCGCTGCAAGCGGCGAAAGTCGCGCGCGTACCGATGCGCGTTGTACGCGCCACGTATGATGTAGCCCGGATGATACATCGGATACAGCGCCGCTCCGTCATGCTCGCGGATTTTTGGACGACTCGGCGAGAACGGCGCGTCGCGTCCCGCGAGCTGCCGCCACGCCATCGCGCCGAGGCATACGATGACGCGCGGCCGCACCATCGCGATCTCGGCCTCGAGGTGACGGCGGCAGTTGTCGATTTCGGCCGCAAGCGGATCGCGATTGCGCCCCCGCTCATCGCGCGGATTGCATCGCACCAGATTGGTGATGAAGACTTCCTCGATGCCGGTGCGAGCGATCATCTCGCGCAGCAGCATCCCTGAGCGATCGCCGGAAAATGGGATGCCGGTGAGGTCGCCGCCGAAGCGGCCCGGCGCGATGCCGACGAACATCACGCGCGCCGGCACTGCGCCATCGCCGGGTACCACGCGCGAGCGGCATTTGACCAACGCGGCGCACGCGCAACACTCGCGCATCGACGCTTGCAGCGTTTCGAGCGTCACACGCGTTTGATTTTCGGCGCGCGCCGGCGTTCGAGGAAGAGCCGCGCGCGATGCTTCATCCCGTCGGCTTCGTCCTTCGGCGTCGCGCGCACTTCTTCGGTGTACGCGTGCAGCTCATTGAGCAACGTCTCGATATCGATGCCGTCGTGGCTCGGTTTGAGCTGATCGAGCATGAGCAGCGCTTGCGAGAAAAGATTGATCGCGGCCTGGCGTCCGCCGCGTTCGAAACGCAGATGAAGCCCGGCGGAGATGCGATTGAGCGCGAGGATAAAACTCTTGTCGGTGTCGTCAGCCTCGGCCGCCGCATGCTCGAACAGTTCCGAGGCCGCGAAATACTCGCCCCGATTGAAAGTGTCGATCGCCTCGTTGAATTTGGAACCCACGCGAACTGCTCGCGAGTCTACGTATCGAGCGTTTCCCTTTCCTCGACGACGCGGAACTCGGTCTCGGTGAGCGGCTTCGATTTGCGCGAACCATACTTCTCATACATCTCGAAGATCGCGGACTTGTGCGGACGCACTTTGCCGAGCGGGCACTTGGCCCATTCGTCGAGCGATTCGTCGCAGTAGCCCATCCGATTCTCGCCGCACTTCGGTTGCAGGAAGACCGCGATCTCCGGCAGCACGCGCTTGATCTCGGCGCGCATCAACGCGACCATTTTGCGGATTTCCCATTGCGCGCGCACGCACAGGCGCAGGTCGCAGATGTGCAGCATCTCGGCAAAATTCACCATCACATGAAAATTCGTGGGCGCGGCGTTAGGCAACACGAAGCGCGCATCTTCCGCGGGAATACCGGCCTTGAGCGCGCGCGCATACAGGTCGGAGGTTTTGTCGAGCAGCCCCTCGAATTCCTCGCGCATTCCCGCGCGCTCCCATGATTCGGGCATCACGAAGGCGAGCTTGTCCTGTTTGAATTTCACATAGCGCTGGCTCTGCTGCTCGAAGCTGATGCCGATGCGATGGCGCACGAACTGATGCGACAGCGAGCGCGAGACGTTGGCGATGGCGAACCAGAAGACGACTTGCTCGAGCGGCGAGGCGTGGCCGGTCTTGAGGCGCGCGCCGATGAACTCGCGGATTTTTTCGCGCGAGATTTTCTCGGCCTCGATTTTTTCCCAGATCTCGATCGGGGTTTCGGAGGAA
>DATGKG010000214.1:0-5851 GCA_035294805.1 Binataceae bacterium (SeqCode)
AATGTGTCGACAGGATGCCGCCGTTGCCCGATATGAGGCCCAGCTCATGCTTCGGCAACTGGCGCGGTCCGCCCTCGCCACGAATCTGGATCACCGCTTCGGAGATCGGCGTCATCCCCCACATGTAAAACGAACTGAGCTGTCCTCCCCCCGTGTTCACCGGAATCGAACCGCCCGGACCCGTTTTGCCATCGGCTACGAATGGACCACCCTCGCCCTTCTTGCAGAAGCCATAATCTTCGAGGGTCACCAAAACGGTGAAGGTATAGCAATCATAAAGCTGGGCAAACTGGATGTCGGATAGCTTTATGTCGGCCATCTTGAAGGCGGTTTCCTTCGCGATGGGAGCGCCCGAGAGCAGCGTGTCCATCGGATCGCCGCCCGGATGTCCCTGGCCCATCCCGAGCAGATATACCGGCGGCTTCTTCAGATTCTTCGCGCGCTCCGCCGAGGTGACGATCACGGCGCATCCGCCGTTGGACACCAGACAGCAATCGTACAGATGGAACGGCTCGGCGACCCATCGCGAATGATGATAGTCCTCGAGCGTCATCGGCTCGTCGTGGAACTGCGCCTCGGAATTGCGATTGGCCCACTTGCGCTGCTCGACCGCGATCGCGCCGAGCTGGTCCTGCGTCGTGCCGTACATGTCCATATGACGCCGCGCGACGAAGGCATAGTGCGCATTGACGCCGAACTGCCCGTATGCGGCATTGAGCCCGCGCGCGAATCCGTATGCCGCCGCGGAGCCGCCGCCGGCGCTCTTCGCGTCCTTGGGAGCGGGCGGTTTGAGGGGAGCATCTGAAAAGACGCACGCGACCGTGTTCGCCATGCCACATGCGATCGATTGCGCCGCATGCATGATCATCGCGCCGGCAGTCGCGCCGCCGAGGCCCATCGTCGCGCTGAGCCGCAGGTCGCGCAGTCCCATCGCCTGCTGGAGCGAGAACGAGGCCATCGCGTTGTCCGACCACGTGATGCCGGGATTGACCAGCAGACCGTCGAGATCCTCGCGCTTCAGGCCTGCATCTTCGAGTGCCAATTGGATGGCCTGAATCGCGAAGCCCATCCCGTTATGATGATCATAGTTCTTGCCCATGCGAGTCTGTCCCAAACCCGCAATTGCACACTTTGCGCGCAAGTCCATCGAATCCCTCTCTACAGAGACGCTGGTCGAAAGCTTCTTTTGCCAGAACCCCCATAGCGTAGGTCGAGTAAGGACAAAAATCCATCGCTAAAGGCGCGCGCCGAGATGCATCGGGCTGGGATAGAATCGCAGTTCAGCTGCCGTTGTTGGCAGCCATTCGGATCGAATTGAGGATAAACACAAAGCTGCGTGGATTGGATACCGGCGACAGCGAGTTCACCTGCCGCAACACCTTCAATTCGGCGGGCGTCACCTGATGGCGTCGCAACAGTGCCCGGTTGGACGAAAACTCGCGCCATCCGTCGGGTTTGCGTCCCTTGACGGGTTCCGCATTTCCCTCGGTCAATCGCTTCGCATCGGGATGGATGAGGAACAGCAATTCCCGGCGATCGAGGCTGAGGGTATCGGCGAGGCGGCGGAGCAACGGCAGCGACGGATTGCGTTGGCCATTTTCGATATACGCAATGTGGCTGGCCTTGACGCCTACCATCGTGGCGAGCTCGCGCTGAGTCAGTCGGAGGGAGTTGCGGGCTTGTCGGATTAAAATACCGGGTCTCTTCTGCGCCATGTTGGATAGTACGCGCTTGCGTTCCTCATGCGATGGATTGTGACTAAGATGACTATTGGTAGCTTAGAGTTGCTTATTTGATACTACCAATATGACGAAAGCACGTATTAATGTCAAACAAGTTAATAAAAGGATAAATGTAATAATATAGCATGTTGTATCGAATCTCGACCGAAAGAAGGTGAGAGAGCATGACCGCTCGGGCGTTCTCAGTCTTTGGCGAGCTTCAGCTCGGTGGTATCGCGGCATGGATGTTCGCGATCTCGATCGCGTTGTTTGCGGCGGGATGTCACCGATCGTCCGAAATCGCACCGCTTCCATTCACACCCGCCCCGCAAGTCCCGATAGCGCGCAAGATTCCCGAACTCGATGGCTTCATCCGCGCCGAGATGGCGCGCGAAGATGTCCCCGGCCTCGAAATCGCGCTGGTCCGCGACGGCCGCGTCATCTGGAGCGCGGGCTATGGGCTCGCGAACAGCTTCACACGGCGCGGCGTGCTCGCCGATACGCCGTTCGAGGCTGCATCGATCGGCAAACCCGTCACCGCGTATGCAGCATTGAAACTGGTCGCCGAAGGCCGGCTCGATTTGCGCAAGCCGCTGAGTAGTTATCTGACGACGCAGTTCCTCGCGCGGTCGCGGGATCGCGATCAGATAACCGCGCAGCACGTACTCACGCATACCTCGGGGCTGTCCAACAACATCATGGAAACCGCGCATGAAATTGCGTTCCAACCCGGCACCCACTTTCGCTATTCGGGCGTCGGCTTCATGTACTTGCAGCGCGCTATCGAGAGCATCACGCATCAGCCGTTCAATGATTTCATGACGCAGACGGTTTTCGCGCAGCTTGGCATGGGATCGACCAGCTACTTCCAGTCGTTCGGCGCCGGTCGCTTTGCGCGAGGACATCTCTATCCGCTCGGCTTCGCGATGCCGATGCCATACGGTCCGATCGCGCAGCCCAACGCAGCCAATCTCATATGTAGTACCGCGCCCGACCTCGCGCGGTTTGTGGCCGAGCTGATTAGCCCGCGCTATCTGGACCGGAACCTCGTCGCGCAAATGCTCAGCGATCAGATGCAAGGCCGCATCGGCGCGGAGCCGGTGTCCTGGGGCCTCGGCATCGGGCTCGTTCACACTCTGCGAGGAACCTGTTTTTGGCAATGGGGGAGCACCAGCGACTTCAAGAGCTACATTCTCGGCTGCCCTGACACAAAGATGGGTGTGGCGATTATGACCAACAGCTCGCGCGGCCGTATCATCACGCGTGAGATCGCCGCCAAAGCGCTGGGGGACTAGATGACGACCGAGGAGTTTAACGTCGCGCTCGCCAAAGGAGATCCCATCGGAGGCGAGGATCTTTCGCGCCTCGACTGGACCGATGCGCAATGCGCCGAGGCTAAGTTCATCCGATGCAGGTTCGTCAATTGCCGCTTCGCCCATGCCGACTTTCGCGGCGCCTCGTTCGAGGACTGCATCTTCACCGATAAGGCTGCGTCCGCAGGTTCGACATTCGCGTTTACCGAGTTGCGCGAGGCCCGCCTCATCCGATGCGATCTATCGTTTTGCCATTTCGATCGATGCAAGCTGTTCGATATTCAGATCGATCGCTGCAATCTGCTCGGCGCGCGCTTCAGCGCAGTGGACTTCAGCCATTCGTTCGGAAAAAAGATCGTGCAGACGAAGGCCACGATCCGTCGATGCAATCTCGATGTAACCAATCTCACCGGTATCCGTCTCCCTCAATGCGACCTATCGGGCAGCACTTTTCGCGAGGCCGATTTGACCGATGCCGATTTGACCGGAGTTAACTTGCAGGAATGCGACCTGCAGCAATGCGAGTTGCTGCGCGCGAACCTGGCCGACGCCGATCTTCGCCACGCGAAGATCGCGGGTCTAAACGTCCTCAGCCTCCGCAGCGTCCAGGGGCTCAAGGTCAGCGCCGATCAGCAGTGGATGTTGCTGGCCGCGCTCGGTATCGAGGTGCATCCCGACTAACCCCGTTGCGCGAGATAGAAAACCAAACGTAGAATTGACGGGGATACGCAGGAGAAGTCCGAAATGGCCGAGCCGCTCACCTTCCAGGCGCTAGCGAGCAGTGACTACGTCCTCTCAAGCGCAGAAAACTACATCTTGTATGTCCTGCTCGAAGCGATAGCGCAGGGCGGAGCGGGCGGTAGCGGCGGCCCGCGAATGCCACTCAATCTCAGCGTCGTGGTCGATCGCTCCGGCTCGATGTACGAAGAGCGGCGGCTCGAATACGTCGTAGAGGCGGTGAAGTTCCTGGCCGGCAGTGTTGCGCCCGACGACCAGGTGTCCGTGGTGGCATTCGCCGATCGCGCCAAGGTGATCCTCGAACCTCACCAGATCCACGAAAAGCGCGCGGTCCAGCAGGCGCTCGACGATATCGACCTCCTCGAGATCGGCGGTGGTACGCAGATGGCTCTCGGGATGCAAGCCGGCATCGATGAGGTTAATAAGGGCCACGCCCCCAATCGCCTCAATCGGGTCCTCGTGCTGACCGACGGCCAGACGTATCAGGAAACCGCATGCACCGAGCTTGCGACCAAGCATCGTGAGGCGATGTCGTTCTCAACCATGGGCGTCGGCGTCGATTTCAACGAGAAGCTCCTCCAGCGCATCGCGCAGGACTCCAACGGCAAATATCATTTCATCGGCAACCCATCCGAGATTCCCGGACTGTTCGAAGATGAGTTGGAAGGACTGCGCGCGGTCACCGTGCGCAATGGCCGTATCGATGTGACTCTGTCGCAGGGCGTCCAAGTGCGCGAGGCGTTTCGTGCAAGTCCCGAGATTTACACCCTCGGCGCGCCGCTGGTCGACGAGCGCAAGATCAGCTACCAGATCGGCGACCTCGAAGCCGGCGTGCCCGGCTCGGTCCTGCTCACGCTGGTACTCCCACCGCGCAAGCCCGGTCCGGTGCGAATCTCTTCCAATATTTTCTCGTATGAAGTTCCTGGAGTTGGCGAGCGCAATGCCTCCGTCGACATGACTGTCGAGTACACTCTCGATCGCACGCTGACCAGCAAGCGCAACGGCCGCGTGATGAATCTGGTCGATCAGGTTTCCATCGCGAAGCTGCAAGCGAAGGCTGAGGAAGAACTGAAGGCGGGCAACATCGATCGCGCGACGCGCCTCCTCGGCAACGCGATGCAAGGCACGCAGCGCCTAGGCAATTCGAAAGCGACGCAGGCGCTCGCGGGTCTACTCGATCAGGTCAAGAAAACGCAGAACCTCGGGACCAAGGCCGCCAAGACTACGCTTCTCAACGCGCAAGCGGTGGTGCGCAAAACCCAGATGCTGGATCCCGACACATTGAAAAATTTCGGACAAGGTGAGGACAAAGAGTAGTAGTAACCGTCATTTTCTTGATGGCGTATTTTTTCTATAGATGCGAAAAGCTGAACCAGGACCACCTCAAGGCGAGGGGCATAGGGAAAAATGATCAAGTGCACTGAGTGCGGTTACGAAAACATGGACGGGCTCGATTACTGCGACGGATGCGGCGCGAAGCTCAATGCTGCCGCCGGCGCACCGACCGCGGGGGGCGGCGCAACTCCTGCTCCTCCAGCCGCCGAAAGCGCTCCAGCGCAGTCCGCGCAGGAACAGGCTAGCGCACCTCCGTCCGCCGAGATGCCGGGCGCCGAACCTCCCGCCGCGGAGCCACCGAAGTCCGAAGCGCCCACCGGCGAGTTGAACAAACCCGCAGCCGCGCCTGCTGAACCTGCGCCATCAGCTCCGAGCGCCGGCGCGGCCGCCGCATTCAAAGCGAAATTCACCGTCATCCGCGGAGGCCGCAAGGGCCAGGAGTTCCCGCTCGAAGACGGCAACAACCTCATCGGGCGATGGGATCCCGAAACCGGATCATTTCCTGAGGTCGACCTCGATGCCGACGATCCGGAGGCCAAGATTTCGCGTAAGCATGCCCTCTGTCGCATCGAAAATGGTAAGATTACGGTGGAAGACATCGGCAGCCTCAATGGCACCTATGTGAACCGTGGGCAGCGCCTGCAGCCCGGGTCTCCATCCGATATCAAAAACGGCGACGAAGTTATTATTGGTAAAACTTTTCTCAAGTTGGTCGTTGAACCGATCGCCTGAATCCGGCTTCTG
>DATGKG010000215.1:0-2849 GCA_035294805.1 Binataceae bacterium (SeqCode)
ATTTTATCTGCAAGATGAATGGCGACCGCTCCCGAACCTGACCATCAACATCGGCGCGCGATGGGACTGGATGAGCGCCTTCGTCATCAGCAATCAGCTAAGTCCGCGACTCGGGGCCGAGTATGAACTCAAACCCGGAACTATCCTGCATGCGGGCTATGCGCGCTACTTCAAGGTCCCGCCGTTTGACCAGGTCGCGCTCAAGACGGTAGAGAAATTCGCCGCGACCACGAACGCCGCGCCGGTCAACAGCGGAAGCGATCGTATAGGCGCCGAGATCGATGACTATTTCGATGCAGGTGTTCGTCAGCGGATTCTCGATCATCTCAATGTCGGCCTCGACGGATTTTTTAAGCTCGGACACAACCAACTCGATCTGGCGCAGTTGGGCAGCACGCTGGTCACGGCACCGCTTAGCTATCGGCGCAGCCGCGCGTGGGGATCGGACTTCAGCCTCGTGTATCAGGGTGATGCGTTGAGCGCATATTTCAATTTCTCGTACGCGGTGCTGCAGGCGCGCGACATCAGCGCCGGCGCGTTCCTGGCCGACGATGCAGCTGAAATCGGGTACATCGCAAAGCACTGGGTGACGCTCGACGACAACCAGATGCTCACCGGCTCGGCCGGCGCATCCTACAAATTGTGGGGATTTCTGCTCACGATAGATGGGATCTGGGGCAGCGGTTATCGGCGCGGCTTTGCCAATTCGGGCGAGCTACCACCGATTCTGCAATTTAACGCGGGAATCATGCGCGCGCTGAGGGTGCCGTCGCTAGGCGAAGCGCAATTGCGGCTGAGTGTGATCAATCTGTTCGACCACGTCTATGAGATCCGCGATGGCACCGGCATCGGCGTCTTCTCGCCGGCCTATGGACCTCGTCGCGCGCTTTATGGCGGAGTCAAGGTGCCCCTGTCGATGCCGTCGCATCCTTAGGCACCTCGACCGCCGTCGTCTTACCGAGGTGTCGCTCAGGAGGCGGCCTTCTTCTTTTCCGCCCAGCGACGCTTCATCGCCTCCGACAGTTTCTTTCTACCCGCCGGGGTCAAACCGCGCCGTTTGGGAGCAGCGACCGAAGCCTTAGCTTTAGCAGCGGTGGCTCCCTTCCCGCGCCGTTCCGCCCAACGCCGCTTCATAGCGAGAGATAGACGTCTTCGGCCTGCAGCAGTGATACCTTTGCGCCGCCTTCCCGGCGCGGTCGCGATTCGAGCGCCAACCGCGCCGCGAGCTTCGTTGAGAAGAGCAGCGACAGCTCGGCCGAGTCGATCTCTTTCGGACTTCAACTCATTGACTATTTTATTAAGGTCCACTTGTCTCTCCCTGATAGGTTGAGTTAGCGACAGTATGCTTGTTCCGAGAGATAACTACAACTCCCAAGTTAGGTGTGTAACTAGACGGTCTAAGTGCGGTCAAGACGTATCGGGTGGGAGGGCGATTGGGAGTGATAAGCGGACTGAAGGAAGGTGCGATCGAGACCCGCGAAGGTCGTGAGACCGAGGTTGAGGGCAGCCCGGTCGCCCTCAACCTGATTGAATGAGTTATCGCGGTGGTTAACGCGCCGTCTTGATGTCGCTGCTGGCGAAGGTCGATTCGGTCGCCGTTGAGCTTATCTTTGCGGGAGAGGGGCCAACTACGTCGGCATAGTAAGTGATAGTGGCCGGGCACCACTGCCAAATGCCCAAGGTGAGAACCTCCGTAAGCGAGGCCGGGATGCAGCTGGTCTTGTCGAGCGTAACGTCGCGATTGACCAGTTGAGTCGCGCGGCCGCATCGATTCAAGTAATCATCCGGCTCGATGGGATGTAGCTCGGTATGCGGCGAGACAAAGGCCAGCGCAGGAATCGGAATCACCGCGATCGAAGAGTCATCGATGTTTTCTGAACCCTGACAATGCGCGACGACGTTAGGCGGCGCAGTCGGATTGTCGTGCACCAGCGAGTACGCGCAACTGGACAACGCGGTCAGTGCGAGGAGACCTAGCGGAGCGAGGAAGGCGGTTTTGTTTGGAAGTTGCATGATGACCCTCATATAGGCGCGCGCCAGGACCGAAGCGGCGCGCATCGGTCGGCGGCGCGTGAAGTGTAGTCCGAAGTCTTAAATGCCGGTGAAGGAAGCGCAATATGCAGCCGTGCCGATGCGATGCTAAAGCGCATCAGACGTGTGGATTTAGGTGTTTTTCGGGCGAGAGCTTGTCGCTTCGCTCTTATGTCCAAATCTGCCGAGCGAAGTCAGCGCATGCGCGATAGAAAGCCGATTACTATCGCGATGCGGCAGCATCATCCGAGCATCTCGACGCCTCCAGTAACCAGCGCGAACACGGTCGCGCCGTTGCGTGTGGTGACCGTATGAGTGCATCCGTTGGGCCGGTAATTCATGTCACCCGTCATCACCTCGCCCGATTCGTCCGCGTTGGATCCTTCGATGACGAAGATCAGCTCGTCGCCGACGTGGCGATGTTTCGGCAGCTTCGCGCCGGCTTCGAAACGAACTAGTACCGCACGGCGTTTGGTTTCCTTGTCATGCCAGACCGGTTTTTGCCGCACTCCCGGCATCGCATCCGCCCACGCGAGGTCGCTCAGCACGATGGTTTGCGATCGAGGCGCAGATCCGATCTCGCTCGTCGATTCGATTCCGCCGCTGATGATCGCGAACACGGTCGCTCCGGTGGCGCTGGCGACCGAATGCACACAGCCGTTGGGACGATAGCCCACGCTGCCAGCCGCGGTGATGCCTGACTCATCGGAGATCGCGCCCTCGATGACGTAGAGCAACTCATCGCCGATGTGCCGATGCATCGGCAACACCGCGCCGGGCTCGAAGCGAGTAAGTTGCGCGCGCCGTTTCGAGGCCGG